>NZ_RHFJ01000032.1:0-41496 GCF_003718675.1 Marichromatium sp. AB32 | reverse complement strand
CTCGCCGTGTTACTGGCCGCCGCGAGCCGCGCTCAGTTCGAGCGGCTCGCGGCGTGGCGCGCGGCCTGTGCCTCGGGGGCGCGACTCGATGACTGGGATCCGCCCAACCTGCCCGAGTAGTCCTCAGTCATCGCTGTCGGTGCGCCGTGGCGCGAAGGCGTCGAGCAGTCGGCTCATGTGCGAGCGGAAGTCGTCCTGCTGCTGCTTCTCGGCGCTGACGAAGCGCTCATCCTGCTCGACCAGGCCCTGCATCAGCTCGGCACCGCTGGCGCGGGCGTCCTCGAGGAAGCCGAGCGCAGGCTGCGAGAAGCGCTCCTGCATCTGATCCATCAGCTGACCGATCCGACGACCGGGGCGCTCGCTCTGCGAGTCGTTGCCGAGTTGCTGGGTCTCCTGATAGCGCTGGGCCTGAGCGACCGAGTAGCTGGTACTCGAACTCATGTTCAGCTCCATGCGCGAGAGCTGCCCGGCGTCGAACGAGAGACTGCCGGCCTGGGAGAAGGCCGCCTGCACGTCGCCCTGGAAGAAGCTGTTGGCCAGCTCGCTGGTGTCCTGTACCAGGTTGCGGATGGCGTCGAGCTCTTCGGTGTCGAGATCACCCTTGACGCTGAAGCTGTAGTTGCTGGAGGCGCTGCGCGAGACGTCGAACTGCGCCACCTGATTGCCCTCGCTGTCGCGGGCGAGTGCTGCAGTGGCGCTGTAGTCGAGCTGCTGGCCGAAGTCGATACGCACGCTGTCGCCGTCGCGGGTGCGCACCTCGAGCGAGAAGGACTCGGCGTGCTGGAAGCGCTCGGCGACGCCGATGGCGGTAGTGGCGCTGCTCGCCGTGCTCTGGCCGCCGGGGGCCAGGCCGTCGAGCGCGGCGAAGGTCAGTTGCTCGGTCTCGTCGAGCTGTTCGGCGACCTTGCCCTGAAGCATGTCGAGGTTGGAGAGGATCTCGCGCGCCTCCTCGAAGCCCTTGCGTGCGCCCTCGACGGCCTGCTGATAGAGCTGTTCGACCTCGGCCTCGGAGCGGCCACGGGCGCGGGCGCTCTCCAGCCCGGTGGCCACCGCATCGGCGATGCGGTTGGCGACCTTCTCCGGGGTGAAGTTCTCGGCGTCGAGCTTGCGCACGGCATTGGCGTCCATGCCGGGGATGTGCGCGGCGAGTCGCTCGAGCACCTGCTGCTGTGGCGCCGCTGCGCTGCCGTCGCGGGTCGCTGTCGTCGGCGAGCCCGATGCGCCGGCACCCGAGCGCAGGGTCGTGAGCGATTGGAGCTGCGAGACGGATGAGTGGAGCGAGATCATCTCTGGGCCTCCGGGGCGAGTCTGTTCCGTCCCTGAGTAACGGCCGCGGCAAGAGGTTCTTGAATCTTAGCTATCAGCGATCAGCCTCCAGCTGCCAGTCATGGCTGCCAGCCTTCGGCGCTGGCAGCTGGTCGCTGGTGGCTGAACCACCAACGGCGAGTCTCCAGCTCTCGGCCTTAGTCATGGGCGCTAGCCTTCCCTGGCGGCTGGCGGCTGGCGGCTGGCGGCTGGCGGCTGGCGGCTGGCGGCTCAGATATGGAAACGCCCGAGCAGGGTCTGGAGTTCGAGGGCGAGCGCGGCCAGGGCCTCGCTGGCGTGGGCGATCTGGCCGGAGGTGGTGGCGGCGTGCGCGGTGCCGTCGTTGATGTTGGAGACGCTGCGGTTGACCTCCTCGGCGACCGCGGACTGCTCCTCGGCAGCGCTGGCGATCTGGGCATTCATGTCGGTGATGGTGCTGATCGACTGGGTGATGGTCTGGAAGGACTCGGCGGCGTGCGTGGTCTGGGCGACGCCTTCGCCGGCCTTGGCGCGACCGCGCTCCATCGCCTCGACCGCGCCGAGCGCGCCGCCCTGCAATCGTTCGATCATCTCCTGCACCTCGGTGGTCGAGGCCTGGGTGCGACTGGCAAGGTTGCGCACCTCGTCGGCGACCACCGCGAAGCCGCGCCCGTGCTCACCGGCGCGTGCCGCCTCGATCGCGGCGTTGAGTGCGAGCAGATTGGTCTGGTCGGCGATGGCGCGGATCACGTCGAGCACCTTGCCGATCTCCTCGCTGTCGGCGGCGAGGCGCGAGATCGCCTCGGCCGCGCTCTCGACCTCGAGGGCCAGCGCATCGATGGTGGTGTTGGCCTCGCCGACCACGGCGCTGCCGGCCTCGGCCTCGTTGTCGGTGTTCTGAGCCGCCTGCGCGGCCTCGGCGGCGTTGCGTGCGACCTCGGCCACGGTCGAGGCCATCTCGTGCATCGCGGTGGCGACCTGCTCGACCTCGCGCTGTTGCTGGGCGACGTGTTCGCGGCTCTCGGTGCTGGTCCCGGAGAGCTGCTCGGCGGCGGCCGAGAGTTGGCTGGCGGCGCCGGCGACCTGGCTGACCAGCGTGTGAATGCGCGCGATGAAGGCATTGAAGGCGTGCGAGAGATCGGCGATCTCGTCGTTGCCGTGGACCTCGAGACGCTGGGTCAGGTCGCCCTCGCCCTCGGCGATGTCACGCAGTCGCGCGGTGGTGGCGCGCACCGGTCGGACCACCAGGCGGGTGAGCAGCACGCCGAGCAGGGCCGCGAGCACCAGTGCGACGCTGGCCGCGCCCAGCATGCTCCAGCGTGCCAGCTGGCTGGTCTCTGCGGAGATGGCGATGCTCTCCTGCTGCTGGGCCTGGAGCGATTCCTCGAGCACCCCGAACAGATGGCGCAGGGTCTGCAGGTAGGCGAGGGTCTCGTTGCGATAGATGCGCAGCGCCTGATCGTGATCGCCGCGCTGTAGTGCGCTGTTGATCCGCTTGGCCGACTCGTGGACGGCGCGATGCGGGACCGCGATGGTGTCGAAGGCGGCGCGGAACGCTTCGGGGTAGCGCGCATAGCCCGGGTCGTTGCGCAGGCTGTCGTACCACTTGCCGAAGTCACACCGGTGCGGGTCGAGTTCGCCGGTGAAGGGTTGGTCGAGCAGCAGACTGAGCCCGAGATCGTTGACCCAGGCCAGGTGGTCGATCTCCTTGACCAGCTGGAAGTTGGATTGCTCGAAGCTCTTGATCAGCGCCTGCTGGACCTTGTCGGTGCGTTGCAGTCCACTCCAGCCGATCAGCGCGATCAGCAGCATGAAGACGAGTATGACGGTGAGGGCCAGGCCGATCTTGCGGCCGAGGCTGAGATGGATGCGGGACATGTTGGCTCGGTTGTTCTTGACTGTGCGTGTGGACCGGGGCGGTCCTGGTCGTTGTCTTGCCGAGCGGCGATGCGGCGGGGTCGGACGTGATGAGTGCGGGCGCCCGGATGGGCGGGCCACGTCAAGACCGGGCGTGATCCGTGCGCTCGGGCGATTGGATCCTCGGGCGAGCGATCCCTGCTTCGCGAACTCCTTCAGACCATGCGCCCGGGGCGATTGTCACGCGATTGTAACCTGATCGTCACCGGGTGTCCGGGGTTCAGGTCACGGAAACCCGGTGACTTTTGTACGCCGGGTGTCCGTGTTGCCGGCGAAGGTCGAGGCGGCCGTGGGGCGGTTCGGGCCGCGCGCCGACGGGCCGATCAGGCCTGGGGTTCGGCGCCGCCCTGCGGGGTGGGTTCGCCGTCGCCGAGCAGTGCCCAGAACAGCACCGCGACCCAGCCGACGAGGGTCCAGCCGAAGAGCACATTGATGAGGGTGATGCGCAGACGTCTGGTCAGTCCGCGGTCATGGGCGATCAGCCCGGGCAGCACATAGAGGGTGAGGAAGACCGCGGAGAGGAAGAGACCGCTGACGTCGATCGGGTAGAGCGCGTTGATCCCGACCAGCACGACCAGCCAGCCGAGCAGCAGCGCGGTGACGCTGAGACGCAGCCCGAGCGCCTGGGCGAGCCGCATCGGTGCGGACGAGGCGATGCGGTCGATGGTGTCGCGCCAGTCGGTGCGGGTCTCCGGGGTGGGGTGTTCCTGGGCCATGCTCGATGTCTCCAAAGTGCGAGAAGGGGGCAGCATAGTCCAGAACCCGGGCGAGTCGGAAGCGAGCCGGCGGGTCAGCCGGGCAGGGGCGGGGCGGCGTGCGCTCGGTAGCGGCTGGGGGCGACCCCATAGCGCGCCTGGAAGCGGCGCGAGAAGTGGCTCGGGCTCTGGAAGCCGACCTCGTAGGCGACGCGGGTGACGGCCATCCCTTGGTCGAGCAGCTCGGCGGCACGGCGCAGCCGACGCTCGAGCAGATAGGCGTTGGGGGTGCAGCCGAGCAGGGCGGCGAAGCGGGCATAGAATCGGGTGCGCGACATGCAGCTCAGTCGGCACAGCCGCTCGATGTCGAGCGGCTGGGCGAGATGACGCTCGATATGGTCGAGCACCGCGCTGAAGGGGTCGTGATCGGGCTCGGCGGCGGCGCAGGCGAGCAGGAACTCGCGCCCCTGCTGGCGCAACAGCCGGCCCAACAGCTCGTCGACGCCGTGATCGAGTACCAGGTCGTTGTCGGCGTCGGCCTGGAGAAAGCTCCCGGCGATGCGTTCGAGCAGGCGCTGGGTGGCCTCCGAGTGATGGCCGTGCCAGCTGTGCCGAGACACCGTCTGCCAGCTCCCGCGCCCGCGCGGCAGCGGCGCGTGGCGATCGAGCCGGTCGCACAGTCGGCGCAGTCGCTCGCGCTCGACGGCGATGGTCAGGCAGCGCGTCGGTCGTTGCAGCGTCGCCTCGGGGAAGTCGATCAGCACCTGCTCGCCGGGGGCGAGCACATAGGACTGGTGCGGCAGGAAGTCGTGCGCCGGGTGCGGGCCGTGCATCCGCTTGCGGCCCTGGGTCATCGCGCAGTAGAGCAGCTCCTCGGCGCGCAGCGGCACGTCGCGGGCCGGGGCGAAGGTGTCGTAGATCGACAGCTCGGCCGCGTGACGCGCGAACAGCGTGCGGTTCTCGATCAGGTCCACCGGCGGTTGCGATGGCAAGGCGGTGTTCAACGACATCGGTACGCTTGGCGACATGCTGTTCCCTCCGTGGTCCCCGGGCCTGGACTGTCAGGCCAGTCTTGGGGACTGCGGGGCAAGTATTCGATGGTCATGCCCCGTTAACGTCCTGTTGCCGGCACGGCGCGTGTCTTGCCGCCCAAGCGATGACGACAACAGGAGGATCTGAGCCATGATCTATGCCAACCCTGGTGATCCCGGCGCCGTGGTGCGCTTCGCCGAGCGCTATGAGAACTTCATCGGTGGCGAGTGGGTCGCCCCGGTCAATGGTCGCTACCTGGACAACGTCAGCCCGGTCAACGGCCAGGTGTTCTGTCAGGTGGCCCGCTCCGATGCTGCCGACATCGCCCTGGCGCTCGACGCCGCCCACGCCGCCGCTCCGGCCTGGGGGCGGACCTCGGTGACCGAGCGCTCCAACCTGCTGCTCAAGGTCGCCGATCGGATCGAGGCCAATCTGGAGCGGCTGGCGGTGGCCGAGAGCTGGGACAACGGCAAGGCGGTGCGCGAGACCCTGGCCGCCGACATCCCGCTCGCCGCCGACCACTTCCGCTACTTCGCCGGCTGTATCCGCGCCCAGGAAGGCTCGATGGCCGAGATCGACGAGCACACCGTCGCCTATCACGTCCACGAGCCGCTGGGCGTGGTCGGGCAGATCATCCCCTGGAACTTCCCGCTGCTGATGGCCGCCTGGAAGCTCGCCCCGGCGCTGGCCGCGGGCAACTGCTCGGTGCTCAAGCCCGCCGAGCAGACCCCGGCCTCGATCATGCTCTTCATGGAGCTGATCGCCGACCTGCTGCCGCCCGGGGTGATCAACGTCGTCAACGGTCTCGGCGAGGAGGCCGGGCAGGCGCTGGCCACCAGCGAGCGCATCGCCAAGATCGCCTTCACCGGCTCGACCCCGGTCGGCCAGCACATCCTGCGCTGTGCCGCCGACAAGTTGATCCCCTCGACCGTCGAACTCGGCGGCAAATCGCCCAACATCTATTTCAGCGACATCCTCCGTCACGAGGACGACTATCTCGACAAGTGCGTCGAGGGGCTGGTGCTGGCCTTCTTCAACCAGGGAGAGGTCTGCACCTGTCCGTCGCGGGCGCTGATCCAGGAGGACATCTACGAGGACTTCATCGGCCGGGTGATCGAGCGCGCGGCGCGTATCAAACGCGGCAACCCGCTCGACACCGACACCCAGGTCGGCGCCCAGGCCTCGCAGGAGCAGTTCGAACGCATCATGTCCTATCTCGACATCGGTCGCGAGGAGGGCGCCGAGGTGCTGATCGGCGGCGGTGCCGAGTGTCTCGACGGCTGTCTGAGCACCGGCTACTACGTGCAGCCGACCCTGCTCAAGGGGCGCAACGACATGAAGGTCTTCCAGGAGGAGATCTTCGGCCCGGTGGTCGGCGTGACCACCTTTCGCGACGAGGCCGAGGCCATCGCCATCGCCAACGACACCGAGTTCGGGCTCGGCGCCGGGGTCTGGACCCGCGACACCAACCGCGCCTACCGCGCCAGCCGCGCGATCCAGGCCGGGCGCGTCTGGGTCAACTGCTACCACGCCTATCCCGCGCACTCGGCCTTCGGCGGCTACAAGAAGTCGGGCATCGGGCGCGAGACCCACAAGAAGGCGCTCGACCACTACCAGCAGACCAAGAACATGCTGGTGAGCTACAGCACCAGCCCGCTGGGCTTCTTCTGAGCGCACTGGGCCGCCCCCGGGGTGCGAGCCCCGGGGCGGTCCGTCGGACGACTAGTTGAACATCTGGCAGGAGATGCTGCACGAGGACCTGGTGAAGACGGTGCCCGGCGGGCAGGGCATGCGCTGCGGGACGTCCTCGGGTACGCAGACCGTCGTCTGGTGCGGCTCGAAGCTGCCGACCGAGGTCGTCCAGCCGGGCGGGCACTGATAGCGGATCTCGAGCGGCGGGCGGGCGACGTGCAGGTCATCCGGGTCCGGGTGTTGCTGGACCTCGACCTCCCTCGGGTCGGGTTTGGTGAACTGATCCCTGGGCTCGGCCTGGGTGGTCGGCGCCAGTCCGGTGAGCAGGGCCAGGGAGAGGCCGAGTGCGGTCACGGTAGGTCTCATGCGCGGATACCTCGCTAGTCCATTGATCGAGATGATGTCCTTGCGCGCGCTCCTGGCACCGATCTGCAGGGATGCGATCGGTGAGGCGCTCGCCTCACCGACCGAGCCGTGCCACCGGACCGCGTGTCTATTGAGCCGGGTCCTGTCGTCACGGGTCAGCGTCTCAGCTGTTTCTTCACCGACTTGAGGTATTTGCCGAAGTCGCGGTCCTTCTTGCGCCGCTCGGCATGGGAGCGCTGGTGGAAGGCGGATTCCTCCCGGAGCTTCAGGTAGCTGTCGAGCTGTGCCCGACCGATCGTCCCGACCTCCACCGCCTGCAGGATAGCGCATCCGGGCTCGTCGGTATGGGTGCAGTCGCGGTAGCGGCAGTGCTGCGCGAGCGCGGTGATCTCGCCATAGCTGGCGTCGAGACCGCCCTCGGCGCCGATGACGCCGAACTCGCGCATCCCGGGGTTGTCGATGACCAGCGCGCCGCCGTCGAGCCGCATCAGCTCGCGTCGTACCGTGGTGTGACGTCCCTCGCCGGTGCCGCTGACGCCGCCGGTCTCCTGACGTGCCTGATCGGTCAGCAGGTTGATCAGGGTGCTCTTGCCGACGCCGGACGAGCCGACGAAGCAATAGGTCCTGCCCGGGGTGAGCAGCAGTTCGAGCGTCTCCAGCCCCTCCCGCGTCACGCTGCTCAGTGTCAGCACCGGCGCACTGATGCCGGCGTCACGGATCTCCGCGATCTGGGCCTCGAGCACCTCCGGCGCGACCAGATCGGTCTTGGTCAGCAGGATGTAGGGCTCGGCGCCGCCGTCGGTCACCATCACCAGATAACGCTCCAGGCGCCTCAGATTGAAGTCGAAGTGGCAGGACTGGACGATCACCGCGCAGTCGATGTTTGCCGCGATCATCTGCGGCTCACTGCTGTTCCCGGCGACCTTGCGGCGCAGCGCGGTGCGCCGCGCGAGCAGTGCATGGACGATGCCGAAGTCGTCGTCCGCGCCACCCTCCACAGACACCCAGTCACCGACGCAGGGGTGTGCGTCGGGGTGTGGGTGGCGATGGAGATAGCGACCGGCGAGCCTGGCACGGAACGGGCCGGTCTCGTCGAGCAGCAACAGCTGGTCGCGATCGACCGCGGCGACGCGGGCGAGTCGTGTGTTCGGGGCGGGGTCGAGCCTGTCCTCGAACCAGTCGGTCCAGCCCAGGGGGATCAGTTCGGCGTGCATGGTGGTCGTGTCGTCCGGTGATGGGTGGGTCCATGGGGGCAGCCGAGGCGCTGTCGCGATCGTCTTCGGGAGGCGTCATCAGCCGTGCCTTCGTGCCGATTCTAGCGGTCCCGCGAGACGGGGTCCTTGCGGACATGCCGGTCGGGGACGGGCGGGGTCGCCTTCGTGCCGAGCCGCCGCGAGATCGGCGCGAGACCAGGGCGGTTGCGTGGGACGGCCCGAGGCGTTCGCTCGGGCTCGATGAACGGCTGTATGATGCGAGGCGTCGCAGACGAGGAGCGTCAGCCCGGTGATTGCCCCCTTGACGCGCATGTTCCGCGCGGCCCGACTGCTACCCTCCAGCGCACCCAATCCATCATCGACGCCACAGGGAGGGGACGCGATGTCTCGCTCAGGACACCTGATACGCAGCGCCCGCGAGAACACCGGCGTGTCTCTCGGCATCAGGCCATTGGCGCCCTTGGCCGCGCTCTTCGTCGTCCTCGCCGTGCTGCTCCTGCCGGCGACGACGCTCGCCCAATCGGCGCCAGAGGTTGTGTCTCCGGGCCAGGAGACGGCATCGGGCGCGATGATCGAGGGGCAACCGCTCGATCAGGTGGAGGACTGGCGGCTCACCGGCGTTCCTGCCGAGCTGCAGGCATGGGTCCCGTGGGCGCTGCGAGACCAGGCCGCCGCGCTCGGCTGCACCCCCGCGCTGGCCGCCGGCGCCGCCCTCGATCCCGTGTGTGCCTGGCCGGGGCCGCTCGTCCTGTCGATCGGGCGCGGGGCCATGGGTTTCCGACAACCCTGGACCTTGCTCGAGCGGGGCTGGCTGCCGCTCCCCGGTCAACGCGGGGCCTGGCCGACCGAGGTGACGCTCGACGGCGCGCCCGCGACCGTGGTCGATCGGGACGGGAGGCCGTTCCTGTTCCTGGACGGCCCCCGCGCCTCCGCTCGCGTCGAGGGCGAGATCGCGTGGCTCCGCCGCCCGACGCAGCTGTCCATCCCCGAGCAGGTCGGGGTGGTGCTGGCGGCCGACGGCACGCCGCTCAGGCTCGACGACAACGGCGATCTCTGGCTCCAGCGCCCTCGCGAGGCGACGCCGGCGGCGCCCCAGGACTCGCTGTCGATCAAGGTCTTCCGGCGCTTCACCGATGGCAACCCGATGATCGTCGTCACCCGGCTGCTGATCTCCGTGACCGGGCGCGAGCGATCCCTGACGTTCGCGGACTTCCTGCCCGAGGGCTTCGTCCCCCATCAGGTCGAGAGCGCGCTCCCGGTGGGCATCGATCAGGCGGGGCGGCTCGAGATCCAGGTCGGGCAGGGCTCGCACTCGGTCGATGTCCTGGCGCACGCCACCGGCGACATCCTCAGCATCCCGGTCCCGGATGTCGCCGGCGAGGGCTGGCCCGGCAGGGAGCTGTGGTCGTTCCAGGTGGTGCCGGCGCTTCGTTCTCTCGGCTTCACCGGGCTGGATCAGATCGACCCCAGCCAGACCGAGATCCCCGAGCCGTGGCGCGGCGATCGCGCCTTTCTGGCCGACGCCGGCAAGGCCGGATCACTCGATGTACAGTTGCTCGCCGATATCGGCTCGGGCGTCGGGCGTGTGGACCTGCGCCGCGAGGCGTGGCTCGACTTCTCCGGTCGCGGGCTGACGTTTCGCGACAGCATCACCGGCGAGCTGTTCGCGCCGGGCCGTTTCTCGTCGCCCCTGGACATCGGCCGTCTCGAGCTGAACGGCACACCGTGGGTGCTCTCGGAGATCGCCTCGGACGATGAGACGGCATCGCTGGACGGGATCGAGGTGCCGGCGGGGCGACTCGCGCTCACCGCGGAGGGGCGTCTGGAGACCGATCCCGAGCAGTCCGGCACCTTCCCCCTGCGGCTCGCGAGCAATGGCTGGGCGGCCGAGAGCGCGGTGTTCGACTCGGTCAACACCACCATCAACCTGCCGGCGGGGTGGCTCGCCGTCGCCGCCTTCGGCACCGACAACCTCCCGCAGACCTGGCTCACCAAGTGGAACCTGCTCGATCTGTTCCTGCTCATCCTGGTCGCCGCGCTCTTCGTCAAGGCCCTGGGCCTTTGGGCCGGGGTGCTGTGGGTGATCGTCGGGGCGCTGACCTGGCAGTTGCCCTTCGGCGGCGGGTCGCTGTGGATCGCCGTCATCCTCCTCGGCATCCTGACGCGGGCGTGCTACCAGCGCGATATCCCGCGTCTCGGCAACCTCGTCGGCGGGATCGCCGCGGTGCTGTTCGTCGTGCTCGCCGTGTTCGTCGCCTCCTACACGGTCTATGCGGTCAAGACGTCGCTGTTTCCGCAGCTTGATCGCAACTTCGCCAACCGCTACGACGCGGCGTTGTCCAGCCCGAACCGCGCGATGGGGTTCGCCGAGGCCGAGATGGCGATGCCGTCATCCGCGCCCATGCGAGGCAAGGCCGCCGCGCCTTCTGACTATCTGGGCCTCGATCAGGACGGTGGTCGCCTGCAGGTGATCGTCGATGCCGAGGCCAAGATCGGCACCGGGCCGGGACTGCCCACCTGGCGCGGCAACCAGACCACCCTTGCCTGGCAGGTCCCGAACGTTCCGGATGCCTTCGAGTCCGCCTCGCTCTATCTGCTCACGCCGATGATGTTCGGCGCCGCGAAGCTGATCGGCGCGGGCGGTCTCATCGTGTTGCTGGTGGCATTGGCCTTCCGCGGCTACCGGACCTATCGCGACCGGCCCGCGGCATCGGACGAGGAGGCGATGACGCTCGACGTCGACGCCGCCCGGTCCTCGTCGCCCGCCGTTGCGCTGATCGCCGTGGCGGTGCTGTCGAGCCCCGCGCTCTTCGTCAGCGACGAGGCGCTCGCCCAGTCCGCCGGCTATCCCTCGGAAACGCTGATCGAGGCGCTGCGTTCGCATGTGCTCCGCTCCCCCGAGTGCGCGCCCAACTGTGCGTCCTCGGGCGACATGCGGGTGATGATCTCCCGCGCCGACGACCAGCAGGGGTGGACGCTGCGGCTGCTCCTGGACGTCTCCGCCCTGCACGAGACCGCCTATCCGCTCCCCGCGCGACGCTCCGAGTGGCAGCCACGGGCGGTCCTGCTCGACGGCGAGACGACGCCGGTGCGCGCGGATGCCGCATCGCGGATCAGGTACGTCCGCGTGCCCGCCGGGCGACACACCCTCGAGCTGTCCGGCGCCATCCCGCCCGGCGGGCTGACCCTGACGCTCAACGCCCCGCCGCAGCGAATCCGGGTCGACGCCCCGGACATCTGGCGCGTCGATGGCGTCTCCGCGCTCGGGCTGTCCAACGGCAGTCTCAGCATCGCGCCCCGGCAGCGCGCTGAGGCCGGGGACGCGAGCGCGCCCGATACCGCGGGACTCGAACCCTTCACCCGGGTGCTCAGGACCATCTCCTTCGGTCCCAAGTGGACGGTCTCGACGCGGGTGCAGCGCCTGTCGAGCAGCAGCGACAGCGCCGTCGTGCTGGTGCCCCTGCTCGATGGCGAGCGCGTCGTCTCCTCGGGCCTGTCCGTTCGGGACGGCCGCATCGAGATCCCGTTCCGCGCCGGCCAGACCGAGCGTCGGTGGACCAGCGAGCTGGAGTTCGCCGATCGCATTCGTCTGGAGAGCCCGGGCGGGGGCGCGTTCAGCGAGACCTGGGCGATCGCGGAATCCCCCTTGTGGCGCGTCGAGGCGGTCGAGGACGAGGGCGTCGCAACCCTCCAGCAGGGGGCGCTGCGGACCTGGAAGCCCTGGCCGGGACAGCGCCTCGAACTCAACGTGACCCGGCCCAAGCCGGTGCCGGCCGCAACCATGACGGTGCGCGCCTCGACCCTGACCGTCATGCCGCGGGCCAAGGGCTCCCGATACACACTGGAGGTCAGCATCCAGTCCAGTCAGGGGGATGTGCTGCCGATCAGGCTGGCGGCCGGGTCGCGCTTCGAGGCGCTCGAGGTGGATGGCTCCAGACGGCACGTCCGAGAGACCGCGCTGGAGGATGGCCGGGTGGAGCTTCAGGTCCCGATCGATCCCGGTCTCCATAGGGTCCTGGTGAGCTGGGATGCCGAGGCGGCGATCGCGACGCGCTACCGGGTCGAGCCGGTCGAGCTTGGCGTGACCGCCGCGACGAATCTCAGCGTCAAGGTGATGCCCGCCGAGGATCGATGGGTGGTCTGGACCGCCGGTCCCTCCATGGGGCCTGCCGTGACCTTCTGGGCGCTGCTGATCGCCGTTGTCGTCGCGGCCCTGGTGTTCGGGGCGATTCGCGGGATTCCGCTCAAGCGCCTCGATTGGTTCGTGCTCCTCGTCGGACTGACGCAGTCGCTCCTTGCCGCGGTGGTCGTGGTGGTCTGGGTGCTCGCCTTCCATGCGCGCGGTTGGTTGTCACCGAAGGCCTCGGCGTGGCGGCACAACCTCGTGCAACTGGTGCTGGCGCTGCTGACCGTCGCGGCCTTCGCCACGCTGCTCGACTCGATCCCGTCGAGCCTGCTCGGCCAGCCCGAGATGCATATCGCCGGCAACGGATCGAGCGCCGATGCGCTGCAGTGGTATCAGGACCGGGTCGAGGGTGAGGCGTGGGTGGCGCTGCCGCAGCCCGAGATGATCTCTGCCTGGGTGATCGTCTACCGGGCGTTGATGCTGCTGTGGGCGCTGCTGGTCGTGCGCCTGGTCGTCCGGCTGGCAAGCTGGGCCTGGGCGCGGTTCGTCGCCCCCGTGGCGTTCAAGCCGATCGGGGGAGGGGCGCGGCGCGCGCAGCCGAAGGTCTAGCGTGCAGGGGCTGGCGCGGCCAGGGACAGGCCATGCACACTATCGGCCAGGGACGGGCGAGGGCGATGCGGTCGCTGCCGGACGATCGGTCGGCGTGGTCGGGCCGAAGAGGGCCGTGGCGCGGCGCACGCCGCGTAGATAACGACACTCTCGCCGTGCCGCGAGCGCCGTCATCCGCTCCGGCGCACCGATTGCCGCACCGAACCCCTTGAGCAGGAAACCGGCGTGCTCGACGAAGCGCTCCGTCGCGATGCCGAGTCGGGTGAGGATGTCGGGCAGCTCCGCCGGGATCGACCCGCGCTTGCGTGGGTGCAGGGCGCGGCCGAGCGAGTCGACGAGGGTCAGATAGTCGCCGAAGGTGAAGGGGATTGCTGCCGGGACTTCGGCGGGGTTGCCGAAGGGCAGTAGTGGGGCAGGGGGCAGGCGATCGAGGACGGTCTCCCAGAGGTGAGTGCTGCGGGCATCTGGTGAGCTGTCGGCGTGGTCGGTCTCGGGCGCTGCGGCGGTGCACGCCGTTGGTGGGGCGTCGACAACCTCAGGTGTCGATCGCTCTATGACAGCGAACGATCGTCCTGCCGTGTCACCTTCGTCCGCGCGCAAGTCGGCGATCCGCGCCGCGATCCCGGTATGCGCGCTCTCCTCCGGCGTCTCCGCGACCCCCGCCCGAATCGGGTTGAGATCGACATAGGCCATCACCGCCAACAGCGCCGTCTCATCGAGGATCGCCTGCGAGCGAAAGCGCCCCTCCCAGAACCGCCCGCGCACCCCGTCCTCCCGATTCGCCGCCCGCGCGATCGACTCGTTGAGCACCCGCATGAACCAGGAGAGATCCGCCAGCCGCGCCCGATATGTCGCGACCAACCCCGCGACCACCTCCAGCTCCGCCTCGGTCATCCCCGCCCGCGTCGCAGGCGACAGGAACCGCTCCACCACCACCGGCCCCCGGAACAGACACCGCCAGCGCCGCAGCACCTCGGTCTCCGACCACCCCGCCGCTCGATTGGCATCCACCCGCACCACCAGATGCACGTGATTGCTCATCACCGCATAGGCCGCGACATCAATCGCGAACACCCCCGCGAGCTGCCGCAATCGCAACTCCACCCACCCGCGCCGATGCTCGAAGCTCCGTCCGGTCAACCGATCGAAGCCGCAGAGATACGCCCGGCGCACGCACCGCGTGACGACGTGATACCAGGGCGTATCGGACAAGGAGACGAGCGCGGCGCGGGGACGAGTCATGGGGCATCTCCGCTGGAGGTGTTGGGAGAAGCGTAGGAGAGCGTCTCGCGAGCGTCAACGGTAAGTGGGTGTCCTTTACTCTCCCGAACACCCCCGCGAGCTGGCGCAACCGTAGCTCCACCCAGCCGCGACGATGCTCGAAGCTCCGTCCGGTCAACCGATCGAAGCCACAGAGATACGCCCGGCGCACGCACCGCGTGACGACGTGATACCAGGGCGTATCAGAAAGGGAGACGAGCGCGGCGCGGGGACGAGTCATGGGGCATCTCCGCTGGAGGTGTTGGGAGAAGCGTAGGAGAGCGTCTCGCGAGCGTCAACGGTAAGTGGGTGTCCTTTACTCTCCCGAACACCCCCGCGAGCTGGCGCAACCGTAGCTCCACCCAGCCGCGACGATGCTCGAAGCTCCGTCCGGTCAACCGATCGAAGCCACAGAGATACGCCCGGCGCACGCACCGCGTGACGACGTGATACCAGGGCGTATCAGAAAGGGAGACGAGCGCGGCGCGGGGACGAGTCATGGGGCATCTCCGCTGGAGGTGTTGGGAGAAGCGTAGGAGAGCGCCTCGCGAGCGTCAACGGTAAGTGGGTGTCCTTTTGTTTGCTCATCACCGCATAGGCCGCCACATCGATCGCGAAAACCCCCGCGAGCTGACGCAACCGCAACTCCACCCACCCGCGCCGATGCTCGAAGCTCCGCCCCGTCAGCCGATCGAAGCCGCAGAGATACGCCCGGCGCACGCACCGCGTGACGACGTGATACCAGGGCGTATCGGAGAGGGAGACGAGCGCGGCGCGGGGACGAGTCATGGGGCATCTCCGCTGGGGGTGTTGGGAGAAGCGTAGGAGAGCGCCTTGGGAGCGTCAACGGTAAGTGGGTGTCCCTTTCAGTACCTGTGTCCCTTTCAGTACCTTGGGAACGTCAACAGTAAGTGGGTGTCCTTTACCTCAACTGTAGCCGGGCTCGCCCTCGTTGACGCCGACCCTCTCGTTGGTCGACTCGGAGAGGTCCATCAGCACGACGATGGCGAGATCGCGGACGTGGCGGGTGATGCGGATGTTGATGCGCGGGTCGGGCATGACGCCGCGACGGATGTCGACCATGGCGCGCACCGCGGCTTCGAGATCGAGTTCCTCGCCCTCCTCGTAGCCGCGCCGACGCACCACGCCCTGGGGCTGGAGGGCGTCGATGAGGTGGCGGATGCGCGAGGCGATGGGGCGATGGCGAACGGTAAGTGGGTGTCCTTTACTCTCTTCTAGTAAGTGGGTGTCCTTTACTCTCTGGTGTCCTTTTTTTTTTTTCTGGAGGTGTAGGGGGAAGCGTAGGAGAGGGCCTTGGGAGCGTCAACGGTAAGTGGGTGTCCTTTACTCTCTTTACTCTCCACGGTGCGGGGACGAGTCATGGGGCATCTCCGCCGGGGGTGTTGGGTGAAGCGTAGGAGAGGGCCTTGGGAGCGTCAACGGTAAGTGGGTGTCTTTTTGTTTGCGCTGCGCCGCCCGGTCAACCGATCGAAGCCGCACAGATACGCCCGGCGCACGCACCGCGTGACGACGTGATACCAAGGCGTATCAGACAAGGAGACGAGCGAGGTGCGGGGACGAGTCATGAGGCATCTCCGCTGGAGGTGTTGGGAGAAGCGTAGGAGAGCGCCTTGGGAACGTCAACAGTAAGTGGGTGTCCTTTACCTTTACTACTACTACTACTACTACTACTACTACTACTACCGGGTGTATCGGAGAGGGAGACGAGCGAGGCGCGGGGACGAGTCATGGGGCATCTCCGCTGGAGGTGTTGGGAGAAGCGTAGGAGAATGCCTTGGGAGCGTCAACAATAAGTGGGTGTCCTTTTGATTGCTTGCTGATTGCTGCTTTTATTCTCTCAGGTGTCCTTTTCTACGTTAAGTGTGGCGAGATTCATCGATCGACTTTTTTAGCTTTGCGCACGCTTCGTCGATGCGCTTAATCAAAGGGTCTCTTAGCTGTTTAGCGCTAAAATTACAGGTATCAAAATTTTCTAGGGTGACTGCGCGACGGAGGCCGATCATCAGGCGGCACACCTGCGTGCGTTGAAGAAGATTGGCGTTCGATAAATCTTCGGATAATATCTTAATCATAACGAGGATTTCTGAAGCTAAGTCTTTTTCTTCTTTCTCACTTGTGTGGTATTGATAAGCGAGTCTATGGATATTATCAACTTTCCTGCAGAGTTTATCGATTTCAGATAATAACTCTTTTCGGCGCTCACTGCGCTTCGTCAGACGGGAAGTTGCAAACCATGTAAAAAACGCAACAATAGCTGTGACAGGCAAATCCGTAAATACCTGCGCCCAAGCCAAAACATCGCAACAATTAGGCAGACTCATCCGCTCCATGTCGAATATAATACTCGATCTCCATAACAACGCTGGGGTCGCTTGATCGCAGTGTAAAGATGCCCAGTATGTTTTCTGGAGAGTACCCCTTCCTGGCTAGCCCGCCGAACGCCTCCTCTAAAAATGAAGAGCCGAACCCACGCACGCCATCGAGTTCGATTTCAACCGGCTTGCCTGTTTGCATTGCCGGAACAAGAAAGTCATCGCGAAATTTCTCACCGCTATAGGGGCCATCGCTTCGGTAGCGTCCGGCTGGGTGGCGAGTAAAGTCTCGTGCAATGCTTATGTTATTGTCTGTGATCGACATTGCTTCACTCCTCTTGGTCAAGCGGGAGAGCCCAGCAAATGAGTGTTCCAAGGATAGACCCTTTGTAGTTGAAATGTGTTTCTTCTTCTTTGCCGTTATGTTTTTGATAGGAATAACATCCGGCATTGCTGTATATCAGCAAATGGCTTTCGTTTGCCTTGGATATCGCCGCCACAAGCTGTTTCAACCCCTTCCCTCTGTGCCCTAAGCCGGTGCGTGAGCGGCTTTGTTTTACCGCAGCTTCAATTGCTTTTCCGTCCGGGGGAGTCCTTCTTAAAATCTCTATAAGGCTATCCCAGAGCTGCTTTTTCTTGAGCGGGAGTGAGCGCGGAATACCAATGCCAAGGTCGCAGAAAGTGACAGATAGACGGTTGTCTTTGACCTGCGAAAACATCCACCATTCTTTTCTTGAGTCGACGTAATTGAGTCCGTCAAATCGTAAATTTTCATAGGCGTGATGGTTGGCGTTAGTCATAGCTTCGACGATGCCTTCATACAAGCCTCTTTGAAATCGGGATGAAATTTTGTCCTCGAAATCTCCTAGAATCCGCTCATACTCCTCGCCGCGTGCGCCGGTACCAGATGCATGCCGCCAGGAAACGACATCGTTATAACTCGGCTCCACATGACTCCGGTAACGCAGCAATTCGTAAATCCCGACCTGCTGTAAGACCTGGGAAACTTTTTCGTTTTCAGGCGGGCGACACTTAATCTTTGCGGCGTTGCCGATAATCCGAAGAATACGGGACAACTCAGCCTTGAGAAGCAAAGTTCCGTCTGCGAACATTCGTTCTGTGCGCGTGAAGTCGATGATGACATCACGCGATTTTCGTACAGCAAAATTCCTGAGCTTGGCAGCGAACGCGATCACCTGCTCACGATGGTGCTTGTTATGCAAACAGAACATCGGCGGGGCCTCGACATTAAACCAGCTCGCGCGTCGACTGACTTTAAGGCGTCTTCGGCGTTGCTTTTTGAGACGCCGACACTCACGCCGCCTCATGATCCGCCAGCGCCGCAGCTTCGTGCTAGTCGTTTCGCGCTTCATCTCGCCCTTATCTGCTTACCCTAACCCAAATCGCCAGCACCCCGCCGCCCCGCCGGAAGACCGTACGACCAAACACGCCAGATATCCCCACCCCGCCAGGCCACCCCCCCCACCCCCAATGGTTTCTCATAAGTAGTTGAGTCCTCGACCAAATTTGGTCAGGAGCGTCTTGCTGAGCGAGCGAAGGAGAGCCTCCAGCGAGGCTGCCAGTGGCAAAATGATGGTTGGGAAGGTTGGATTCTAGCACTACTTTTCGTACAAAACGTAGTCGCAGTGAGGCCCCCTCACCCCGTCAACACCCCAAACACCCCAGGCAACCGCTCCGGCAACCGCTCAACCTGATCGACGATCGAGTACCCGTTCTCGCCGAAGATCCGCGCGACATAGCGGTCGGCCTCGGGGTCGAGGGTGAGGCAGTGGGTGTGGATGCCGCGGGTGCGCAGGTCCTCGACCGCCTTCTTGGCGTCGTGGCGGAGGTATTGCGGGTCGCGCTCGTCGATGTCGGCGGGCTCGCCGTCGGTGATGAGCAGCACCAGGCGCTTCTGCGCCGGTTGCTGTTCGAGGTGATGGCCGGCGTGGCGCAGTGCTGCGCCCATGCGGGTGGAGAGCCCGCCGCGCATCCCGGCCATGCGTGACTTGGCCGCGTCGCCATAGTCCTGGTCGAAGTCCTTGAAACGGTAGTAGCGGACGTCGTGACGACCGTCGGAGGCGAAGCCGTGGACGGCGAAGGCGTCGCCGATGGCGTCGATCGCCCAGGCGAGCAGGCCGGTGGCCTCGCGGGTGAGGTCGAGGATGCTGGGGGCCTCGTCGTAGCCGGGCTCGCCCTCGTTGACGCCGACCCTCTCGTTGGTCGACTCGGAGAGGTCCATCAGCACGACGATGGCGAGATCGCGGACGTGGCGGGTGATGCGGATGTTGATGCGCGGGTCGGGCATGACGCCGCGACGGATGTCGACCATGGCGCGCACCGCGGCATCGAGGTCGAGTTCCTCGCCCTCCTCGTAGCCGCGCCGACGCACCACGCCCTGGGGCTGGAGGGCGTCGATGAGGTGGCGGATGCGCGAGGCGATGGGGCGATGGCGGGTGAGGATCTCGTCCATCAGCGCCGGGTCGCCGCGCTCCTGGCGGCGCTCGATCACGCTCGTCCAGTCGGGGCGGTAGAGCTGGACGTGGTAGTCCCACTCGGGATAGTGGAAGGGCTCGGAGATCGGCTCGCGGCCCTCCAGCTCGTTGATGGTGCAGTCCTCCTGGTCGAGCCAGAAGGGGGTGGCGAGGTTCCACACCTCCTGGGCGTCGTCGCCGGCAAGCTCGCAGTCGAGTTCGTTGACCATCTCCATCACGCTGACCTGACGGCGTACCTGTCGCGCGCGCTCGGGCAGGTAGTCGAGCCCCTGGGTGATGAACAGGTTCTCGTCGAAGGCCCAGCAGTAGCGGTTGTCGTCGCGATAGGGCAGGGGCATGTCCTCGAGCACGCGCAGGCTCGGCAGTGCCACCAGTTCGAGCGCGCGGTCGTGGAAGGCGAGCCCGGCCTCGCGGCTGATCGCGTTGTCGGTGCCGCGGGTGGCGCAGTGCTCATGGAAGCGTGCGGCGCTCTCGGCGATCGCCGGTTCCGGGTCCTGGTACTCGGGGTCGAGCAGGGCGCGCGCCAGCCGGGTGAGCAGCGATTGCATCGGGTGGGCGTTGGCCGCGAGGGGGAGGGCGTGGGCGTGGATGGCGCCCCAGAGCTTGCGCAGGCCGGGGAACTCGGCGACCGCCAGGGCCTCGACGCGGGCGTCCTCGAACAGGGTGACGACGAAGCGCTGCGCCGGGCTCAGGCCGGTGCCGTCGAGCGGCGCGGTGGTGTAGACCAGATGGGCGGCGCAGTGGGCGGCGGCGGCGCGGTAGAGGTCGACGCCGGGGATGCCCTGCCAGTCGTCGAAGGCATCGGGGAGATGGATCTGGAACTCCTCGATGAAGGGGCGCAGTCCCTCGCGCGACTCATAGTCGCCCGAGGTCGGACGCATGAAGAAGGCGCGCGCCCAGAGCGCGCGCAGATAGAAGTTGAGACGGCGCTGGTTGTCGACGAACAGGGTGCCGCGCCGCTCCTGCTGGAGCACCGCGCGCGAGGCCTCGCTGGCCAGGCCGAAGTAGGCGAGCTGGCCGTCGAGGTCGCGGGCGTGGGCCTGGGCGCCCCACAGCGCCCAGCGGCGCAGCCCGCCGAGGGTGAGCTTGGCGAACAGTTCGTCGCTGTGTTCGAGCATCGGACGCAGGCCGCGCGGGGCCTTGCCGGCGAGCTGGTGGAGCAGGCCGAGATAGCCGCGCATCAGCTCGGCGTCGCCGAGCCGGGTGGCGGCCAGCCCGAGCGAGCCGAGCAGCAGGGTGAGCACGGTGCCGGAGGTGTGCGAGGCGAGCTTCATCAGCGCGCCGACGATGTCGGGGATGATGTCCTCGCCGAGTTCGCGGGCGACCCCGGGCATCTCCTGCACATAGGTCATCACCAGATCGTCGCCCTTGTTGAGCGTGCACATCGCGCGGATGCCGGTGACATAGTGCTCCAGCCCGCGCGGCGAGAGCAGGCGCGCGGCCTCGTGATGGCTCGCCTCGAGCGCCTGGGCGTGCTCGGCGCCGGACTTGAGGCAGGAAAGTGCGTCTTGCATATCGCTGGTCATGCAAAGCCTCCAGATATCAGCCACCAGCCTCCAGTGGACGGTGCCGCATGCTCATCGGGCATCCTCGTCCGGTGGCGTTGACCGTGGGCTAGGGGGATGTGGGGTCGGCGGGGCGAGCGAGGTGAGTAGCCCGGCGAGCATCCGCCGGATCTCCGCGCACTCGCGCATGCGCTCATCGGCGTGTGCTGCCGGCAGGTAGTGGAGATCACGCGCCAACAGACACTGGTATTCGAGTTCGTTGACCGACCCCGCCGCGATACGCACGAAGCGGGCGAAGTCGGCATCGCTGCCGCGCCCACAGCCCTCTGCGAGGTTCGACGGTACCGAGGACGCCGCGCGGCGCATCTGCGGAACCAGTCCGAAGCGCTCGCTCGGCGGGAAGCCCTGGGTGGTCTCGTAGATGGCGAGCGTCAGCGCGTGGGCCTTGTGCCAGACGGACAGCTTGCGATAGTCGCGCATGATGCTTTACCAGCTACCAGCTACCAGCTACCAGCTACCAGCTACCAGCTACCAGCTACCAGCTACCAGCTATCAGCCTTCAGCCTTCAGCTATCAGCCGCCAGCGGTCTGTCGTCGACTGTCGGCGGTTGGTATCCGCCTCACTGGTGGCTGGCGGCTGTCCGCTGGTGGCTGACCGCTGGCCGCTTAGAAATAGGTATCCACCGCCGCGTCGAGGGTGTCGCGCATGTCGGGGTCGTCGGTGAGGGGGCGGACCAGGGCCATCTGGGCGGCGGCGCGTGGTTCGATGCCCTTGGCCATGAGCTGGGCGGCGTAGACCAGCAGGCGGGTGGACATGCCCTCGTCGAGGCCATGGCCCTTGAGGTTGCGGCTGCGCTGGGCGACCTGCACCAGCCTGTCGGCCTGATCGCGCTCGATGCCGCCCTCGTGGGCGACGATCTCGGCCTCGATCGCGGCGCTGGGGTAGCTGAAGTCGAGCGCGCCGAAGCGCTGCTTGGTCGACTGCTTGAGGTCCTTCATCAGGCTCTGGTAGCCGGGGTTGTAGGAGATGACGATCTGGAAGTCGGGGTGGGCCTCGACCAGCTCGCCCTTCTTCTCCAGCGGCAGGCAGCGACGGTGGTCGGTGAGCGGGTGGATCACCACGGTGGTGTCCTGACGCGCCTCGACCACCTCGTCGAGATAGCAGATGGCGCCGATGCGTGCGGCGACGGTGAGCGGGCCGTCCTGCCAGCGGGTGCCGTCGGCGTCGAGCAGGAAGCGCCCGACCAGATCCGAGGCGGTCATGTCCTCGTTACAGGCGACGGTGATCAGCGGGCGTTCGAGCCGCCAGGCCATGTACTCGACGAAGCGCGACTTGCCGCAGCCGGTCGGCCCCTTGAGCATCACCGGCATGCGCGCCGCGTAGGCGGCCTCGTAGAGCCGTACCTCGTCCTCGACCGTGCGGTAGTAGGGCTCCTCTCGGATCAGGTATTGGTCGCGATGGGTCTCGCTCATGGGGGCAGTCCTTGAACGCTGGGCGGGCGGGGGACGGACGCGACCGGCGCCGGTCGCGTCCGTGACGTCACAAGCGATGGCGGGCCGTGGTCAGACCGGGGTGCCGCGATAGATGACCATGGCCGCGCCCTGCGACTGGGCGTAGTTGTCGTAGCCGATCAGGCGCACGTGGTTGTCGGGGTGGGCCTGGTGACAGGCCTCGGCCTCGGCGAGGATGGTGTCGACGTCGGTCTCGCCGAACATCGGCAGCTTCCACATGTACCAGTAGTGGTCGAAGGCGTTCTCCGGCTCGGTGTGCTCGATCGCCGGATTCCAACCCTTGGAGACGATGAACTCGACCTGTTGGCGGATGCCCTCGGGGCTCATCGCCGGCAGGTAGGAGAAGGTCTCGAACTTGCGGCTGCTCGCGTCCTCGAGGCTCGATTGGTAGTCCTGCATTTCGCTCATGGTGACACTCTCTATGGTTGGAACCGCACAGGCGCCGAGGGCGCGACGAGTGATCTTGTTGGGTCGGGTCGCCGCCGCCATCGCTGGCGGCACCGCCCGTGGGACTTGGTGCCCCTTATGGTTATGCGTGCGCCTCGCGGCGCCGCGCTGCTCCCCGGCGTTGCCGGGCCCGTCCGCGGACGGGGTCCTCCTCGTCTCTACGATCGGCGAGCCTGCGGTCGGTCGGCTCGGTTGACTCTGGGTGGCCGGTGCCGGGCCCGTCCGGGCCCGGGCTCCGGGGTCACTTGTGGGCGACGTCGAGCTTGTCGACGGTGTCGAACTCGAACTTGATCTCCTTCCAGGTCTCCATCGCGGCCTTCAGCTCGGGGCTGTGGGCGGCGGCGGCGGTGAGCACCTCCTTGCCCTCCTTCTCGATCGCGCGTCCCTGGTTGCGGGCCTCGACGCAGGCCTCGAGCGCGACCCGGTTGGCCGCCGCGCCGGCGGCGTTGCCCCAGGGGTGGCCGAGGGTGCCGCCACCGAACTGGAGGACCGCGTCGTCGCCGAAGATGGCGAGCAGCGCCGGCATGTGCCAGACGTGGATGCCGCCCGAGGCGACGGCGAAGACGCCCGGCATCGCGCCCCAGTCCTGATCGAAGAAGATGCCGCGCGAGCGGTCCTCCTCGACATAGGACTCGCGCAGCAGGTCGATCCAGCCGAGGGTGGCGGCGCGATCGCCCTCGAGCTTGCCGACCACGGTGCCGGTGTGGAGGTGGTCGCCGCCGGAGAGACGCAGCAGCTTGGCGAGCACGCGGAAGTGGATGCCGTGGTGCGGGTGACGGTCGATCACCGCGTGCATCGCGCGGTGGATGTGCAGCAGCACGCCGTTGTCGCGACACCACTGGGCCAGTCCGGTGTTGGCGCACCAGCCGCCGGTGATGTAGTCGTGCATGATGATCGGGGCGCCGATCTCCTTGGCGTACTCGGCGCGCTTGAACATCTCGTCCGGGGTCGGGGCGGTGACGTTGAGATAGTGCCCCTTGCGCTCGCCGGTCTCGCGCTCGGCCTTGTCGATCGCCTCCATGACGAAGTCGAAGCGTTGACGCCAGCGCATGAACGGCTGCGAGTTGACGTTCTCGTCGTCCTTGGTGAAGTCGAGACCGCCGCGCAGGCACTCGTAGACGGCGCGACCGTAGTTCTTCGCCGAGAGCCCGAGCTTGGGCTTGATGGTGCAGCCGAGCAGCGGCCGACCGTACTTGTTCATGACGTCGCGTTCGACCTGGATGCCGTGCGGCGGGCCGTTGCAGGTCATCACATAGGCGATGGGGAAGCGCACGTCCTCGAGACGCAGGGCACGCACGGCCTTGAAGCCGAAGACGTTACCCACCAGCGAGGTGAAGACGTTGACCACCGAGCCCTCTTCGAACAGGTCGATGGGGTAGGCGATGAAGGCGTAGAAGCGCTCGTCGTCGCCGGGCACGTCCTCGATGGCGTAGGCGCGGCCCTTGTAGTGGTCGAGGTCGGTGAGCAGGTCGGTCCACACCGTGGTCCAGGTGCCGGTGGAGGACTCGGCCGCGACCGCCGCCGCGGCCTCCTCGCGCGCCACCCCGGGCTGCGGGGTGATCTTGAAGCACGCCAGGAGGTCGGTGTCCTTCGGCGTATAGTCGGGCATCCAATAGGTCTCGCGGTATTCTTTGACGCCCGCGTTATAGGTCTTGGCCATGCTCGGTCCTCCGCATAGAGCTCGGTGTGTTGCTGCTGTGCCGGTATTCTCGGGCCGGACCCGGTCGTGGTGGCCGGGGGCGGAACCTGGGGATCGATTATATGGAACAACCCTATAATTACTACTAAATATTGCTTATGTTTAATATAAGCTATAGATTATGATCTATCCCTTCTACTTCTATTGATTGGCCTCGTCATGCACGTCTCATTGCGACAGTTGCGCGTATTCGAGGCGGTGGCGCGCCACCTGAGCTATACCCGCGCCGCCGAGGAGCTGCATCTGAGCCAGCCGGCGGTGTCGATGCAGGTGCGCCAGCTCGAGAACGCGGTCGGGCTGGCGCTGTTCGAGCGTCTGGGCAAGCGCATCGAGCTGACCGAGGCCGGGCGCGAGCTCTTTCATTACAGTCGTGCGGTCAACCGCTCGCTGCAGGAGATGGAAGAGGTGCTGGAGTCGCTCAAGGGCGTCAACCGGGGCCGTCTGCACCTGGCCGCGGCGAGCACCGTCAACTATTTCGCGCCGCGGCTGCTGGCGGTGTTCCAGCGGCGTTATCCGGGGATCGCGCTGCATCTCGACATCACCAACCGCGAGTCGCTGGTACAGATGCTCGAGGGCAATGCCGTGGATCTGGTGTTGATGGGCCGCCCGCCGGAGCGCGTCGAGGTCGAGTCCGAGCCCTTCATGGAGAATCCGCTGGTGGTGATCGCCCCGCCCGAGCACCCGCTCGTCGGGGTCGCCGACATCCCGCTGGCGCGGCTGGCCGAGGAGCCCTTCGTGATGCGCGAGCCCGGCTCCGGCACCCGTCAGGCGATGGAGCGGATCTTCGCCGAGCAGGGGCTGGCGATCCGTCACGGCATGCAGATGACCCGCAACGAGGCGGTCAAGCAGGCGGTGCGCTCGGGGCTGGGGCTGAGCGTGGTGTCGCTGCACACCATCGAACTCGAACTCGAGACACGCCGCCTGGTGGTGCTCGATGTCGAGGGCTTCCCGCACCGGCGTCACTGGTTCCTGGTCTATCGTCAGGGCAAGCGCTTGTCGCCGGCGGCGCGCGCCTTTCGCGACTTCGTCATCGCCGAGGCCAGTGGGATTGCCGCGCCGGTGGCCCTGGGGCGCTGAGCCGTGGCGCCCTCCGATGCGCTTTCGCATTGGGCAGCGCGGAATCGATTCGTCTAAACTAGTCGACCTGCCAAAAAAACAGCCAGTCAGATCATGCCCGACCGCACCCAGAGTGATACCGGCGCCGCCGTGCAGCGGCATCCGCTTCTCGCCTCGATCGACTCCCCGGCCGACCTGCGCGCCCTGCCCGAGAGCCAGCTCCCGGAGGTCGCGCGCGAACTGCGCTCGTTCCTCGTCGATACCGTCTCGCGCACCGGGGGTCATCTGGCGGCCGGGCTCGGGGTGGTGGAGCTGACCCTCGGCCTGCACTACGTCTTCAACACCCCCGAGGATCGGGTGGTGTGGGACGTCGGTCATCAGGCCTATCCGCACAAGATCCTCACCGGACGGCGCGCGCGCATGCACAGCCTGCGTCAGAAGGACGGCCTGTCCGGCTTCCCCAAGCGTTGCGAGAGCGAATACGACACCTTCGGCGTCGGTCACTCCAGCACCTCGATCAGTGCGGCGCTGGGCATGGCGATCGCGGCCAAGCAGCGCGGCGAGCGGCGCAACGTCATCGCGGTGATCGGCGACGGCGCGCTGAGTGCGGGGATGGCCTTCGAGGCGCTCAATCACGCAGGCTCGATGGACATCGACCTGACGGTGATCCTCAACGACAACGAGATGTCGATCTCGCCCCCGGTCGGTGCCATCAGCAATCATCTGGCGCGACTGCTCTCGGGCAAGCTCTACACCAGCATGCGCGAGGGCAGCAAGAGCGCGCTGCGCGGCATGCCGCACCTGCGCGAGCTGGTCGGGCGCTGGGAGGAGCACATGAAGGGCATGGTGATGCCGAGCACCCTGTTCGAGGAACTCGGCTTCAATTACATCGGCCCGATCGACGGTCACGACCTCGACTCGGTGCTCAAGACCCTGCGTAACGTCAAGGGCATGCCGGGACAGCGCCTGCTGCACGTGGTCACCCACAAGGGGCACGGCTACGAGCCCGCCGAGGGCCAGCCGGTGACCTTCCACGGCGTCACCCCCTTCGACCGTCAGACCGGCGAGTTCCGCAAGTCCAAGGCCAAGGGCCCGACCTATACCAAGGTGTTCGGTTCCTGGTTGTGCGACACCGCCGCGCGCGATCCGCGTCTGGTGGCGATCACCCCGGCGATGTGCGAGGGCTCGGGGATGGGCGACTTCGCCAAGCGCTTCCCGCAGCGTTTCCACGACGTCGGCATCGCCGAGCAGCACGCGGTGACGCTCGCCGCGGGCATGGCCTGCGAGGGCGTCAAGCCGGTGGTGGCGATCTATTCGAGCTTCCTCCAGCGCGCCTTCGACCAGCTCGTCCACGACGTCTGTCTGCAACAGCTCGACGTCACCCTGGCGGTCGATCGCGGTGGTCTGGTCGGGGCCGACGGCGCCACCCACGCCGGCTGCTTCGATCTCAGCTTCTCGCGTCCGCTGCCCGATCTGGTGATCATGGCCCCGGCCGACGAGAACGAGTGTCGGCAGATGCTCAAGACCGGCTACGAGTTCGAGGGCCCGGCGCTGGTGCGCTATCCGCGCGGCGTCGGTCCCGGCGTCGCCGTCGACCCCGAGGCCCCGGCGCTGCCGATCGGGCGCGGCCTGCGGGTGCGCGAGGGCCGTCGGGTGGCGATGCTCGCCTTCGGCACCATGGTCGTGCCGGCACTGGAAGTCGCCGAGGAGCTGGATGCGACGGTCGCCAACATGCGCTTCGTCAAGCCGCTCGATCGCGAGCTGATCCTCGCGCTGGCGCGCGAGCACGCGCTGCTGGTCACCCTGGAGGAGAACACCGTCGCCGGCGGCGCCGGCAGCGCGGTCACCGAGCTGCTCGCCGCCGAGGGCGTGGTGGTGCCGGTGCTCCAGCTCGGGCTGCCCGATCGCAACATCGACCATGCCACCCAGGCCGAGCAGCTCGCCGAGTGCGGGCTCGATGTCGCGGGTATCCACGACTCGGTGAGTCGGGCGCTCGCCGCGCTCGAGACCACCACGCCGCGCCGCGAGCAGACGCTCGCCGGCTAGCCGCAGCCGTGCCGGGCGTCATGCGCCCGGCCGTCTCCCCCATCGCCGTCCCCGCTGTCGCCCGAGGAGCCGTCGATCATGCTCGAACCCATCGCCATCCCCGCCTTCGAGGACAACTACATCTGGCTGCTGCGCGCCCCCGGTGGCGCCGGCGCGACCCTGGTCGATCCGGGCGAGGCCGCGCCGGTGCTGGCCTATCTCAGCGAGCACGGGCTGCATCTCGCGGCGGTGCTGCTCACCCATCATCACGGTGACCACATCGGTGGCGTCGAGACGCTGTGCGCCGCCTTCCCCGAGGCGGTCGTTTACGCCCCGGAGGATGCGCGCATCGCGCTGGCGCATCATCGGGTGGGGGAGGGGGACGCCATCGAGCCCGCCGGGCTCGGCGTGACCTTCCGGGTGCTGGAGGTGCCGGGTCATACCGCGACCCATGTCGCCTATCTCGGCGAGGGGCGGCTGTTCTGCGGCGATACCCTGTTCGCCGCCGGCTGTGGCCGGGTGTTCGACGGTACCGCCGAGCAGCTGGCGCGCTCGCTGGCGCGGATCGCGCGGCTGGCGCCGGAGACGCGGTGTTATTGCGCCCACGAGTACACCGAGGCCAACCTCGGCTTCGCCCAGTGGGTCGAGCCGCAGCATGCGGCGCTCGAGGCGCGCATCGCCGCGGTGCGCGCGGCGCGTGCGGCGGGCCGCGCGACGGTGCCGAGCACGCTCGCCGAGGAGCTGGCGACCAATCCCTTCCTGCGGGTTGCGGTGCCCGAGGTGCGCGCGGCCGCCGAGCGCTTCGCCGGCGAGGCGCTGGAGGAGCCGGCGGCGGTGTTCGCCGCGCTGCGACGCTGGAAGGACGAGTGCTACGACTGAGGCGCCGGCGCGTCCGGGGCGCGCGCCGGCGTTGGCTGGCTCAGTCGCCGGTGGGCAGTCCCAGCTCCTGCCACAGACGCAGCGTCGGGCCGGACTGGTTCATGGTGTAGAAGTGCAGTCCGGGGGCGCCGCCCTCGATCAGGCGCCGGCACAGCTGCAGCACCACCTCGTGACCGAACTCGCGGGTGCTGGCGAGATCGTCGCCGAAGCCCTCGAGCCGACGGCGGATCCAGCGCGGGATCTCGGCGCCGCAGGCGTCGGAGAAGCGGGCGAGCTGGCTGTGGTTGGTGATCGGCATGATGCCGGGCACGATGGGGATGTCGATGCCCTCTGCCTGGCAGCGCTCGATGAAGGCGAAATAGGCGTCGGCGTTGTAGAAGTACTGGGTGATGGCGGCGTCGGCGCCGGCCTCGACCTTGCGCTTGAAATTGGCCAGATCGCGGTCCGGGGTGCCGGACTGGGGGTGGTACTCGGGATAGGCCGCGACCTCGATGCGGAAGTGATCGCCGGTGCGCTCGCGGATGAACTCGACGAGTTCGTTGGCATAGCGGAAGTCACCGCCGAGTCCGCCGCCCATGCCCGAGGGCAGGTCGCCGCGCAGCGCCACCAGGCGGTCGATGCCCTGCTCGCGGTAGTGCTCCAGCAGCTCCTCGACCTCGGCCCGGGGAGAGCCGATGCAGGCGAGGTGGGGGGCGGTGTCGATGCCCTGGCTGCGCAGCCAGGAGACGGTCTCGAAGGTGCCCTTGCGGGTCGAGCCGCCGGCGCCGTAGGTGACCGAGAAATACCGCGGCGAGACGGTGTTGAGGGTGGTGATCTCGCTCTTGAGCCGCTCCATGCGCTCGGCGGTCTTGGGCGGGAAGAGTTCGAGACTGTAGGTCGGGGTGGGATCTTGTGGCGACATGCTCTGGCACTCCGGCTACCGCCGCGCGAGGACGCGGGTGCGCGGTGCGCGACGGTCGCGAGATGAGTTGAGGTGAGGAACCGTGGCGGCCGCGACGGCCGTGGCCAAGAGGCCGCGACCGCCGCGTCCGGGACGCGCGAGCCGCTTAGTAGCGGTAGTGCTCGGGCTTGTACGGTCCGTTCACATCGACGCCGATGTAGGCCGCCTGATCCTCGGTGAGGGTGGTCAGGTGCGCGCCGATCTTGTCCAGATGCAGTCGCGCGACCTCCTCGTCGAGGTGCTTGGGCAGGATGTAGACGCCGATCGGGTACGCGTCTTCCTTGGTGAAGAGCTCGATCTGTGCCAGCACCTGGTTGGTGAAGCTGTTGGACATCACGAAGCTCGGGTGGCCGGTGGCGCAGCCGAGGTTCACCAGTCGACCCTGGGCGAGCATGATGATGCGCTTGCCGTCGGGGAAGATGATGTGATCGACCTGCGGCTTGATCTCCTCCCACTGGTACTGGCTGACGCTGGCGATGTCGATCTCGTTGTCGAAGTGACCGATGTTGCAGACGATCGCCTGATTCTTCATCGCCGCCATGTGCTCGTGACGGATGATGTCCTTGTTGCCGGTGGTGGTGACGAAGATGTCGGCGATCGGCGCCGCCTCTTCCATGGTCACCACGCGGAAGCCTTCCATCGCCGCCTGCAGGGCGCAGATCGGGTCGATCTCCGAGACCCACACGGTGGCGCCGAGTCCGCGCAGCGACTGCGCGCAGCCCTTGCCGACGTCGCCATAGCCGCAGACCATGGAGATCTTGCCGGCGATCATCACGTCGGTGGCGCGCTTGATGCCGTCGACGAGCGATTCGCGACAACCGTAGAGGTTGTCGAACTTGGATTTGGTCACCGAGTCGTTGACGTTGATCGCGGGGAACAGCAGCGAACCGTTCTTGGCCATCTCGTAGAGACGGTGGACACCGGTGGTGGTCTCCTCGGTGACGCCCTTGATGCCCTCGGCGATCTTGTGCCAGTGCTGGTTGTCACGCTCGAAGGTGCGCCCGAGCACGCCGAGCACCGCGGTCCACTCCTCGTTGTCCTCGGCGGTGGGCGCGGGGACCGCGCCGGCCTTCTCGTACTCCACGCCCTTGTGCACCAGCAGGGTGGCGTCGCCGCCGTCGTCGAGGATCATGTTCGGGCCCTGGCCGTCGGGCCAGTTGAGCACCTGCTCGGTGCACCACCAGTACTCCTCCAGGGTCTCGCCCTTCCAGGCATAGACCGGGATGCCACCAGCGGCGATCGCGGCGGCGGCGTGATCCTGGGTGGAGAAGATGTTGCACGAGCACCAGCGCACCTCGGCGCCGAGCGCGACCAGGGTCTCGATCAGCACGGCGGTCTGGATGGTCATGTGCAGGCTGCCGGTGATGCGGGCGCCGGCGAGGGGCTTGGAGGGGCCGTACTTCTCGCGCAGGGCCATCAGGCCCGGCATCTCGGTCTCGGCGATGGCGATCTCGCGACGACCGAAGTCGGCGAGGGTGATGTCAGCGACCTTGTAATCGGTGAACTCACTCATGGTTGATCAACTCTTCCTGATGAATCGTGAGTGAGCGCCGTTCGAACTGTATGCCCCGTCCCCGAGCCTGGCCCGGACCTCGGTGGTCCCGGGTTGCAGCGCTCCTCGGTGGCGGGGGGCTGGGTGGGCTTAGAGCCCGGCGGCGGCGCGCAGCGCCTCTGCCTTGTCGGTCCGCTCCCAGGTGAAGCCGGCCTCGGGACGACCGAAGTGACCGTAGGCAGCGGTATCGCGATACTTGATCAGTTCGTGGTTGGTCAGGTCAAGCATGTTGATGATGCCATAGGGGCGCAGGTCGAAGTGCTCGCGCACCAGCTCGATGATGCGCTCCTCGCTCACATGCGCGGTGCCGAAGGTCTCGATCGAGACCGAGGTCGGCTCGGCGACGCCGATGGCGTAGGAGACCTGGATCTCGCACTTGTCGGCGAGCCCGGCGGCGACGATGTTCTTGGCGACATAGCGACCGGCGTAGGCGGCCGAGCGGTCGACCTTGGACGGGTCCTTGCCGGAGAAGGCGCCGCCGCCGTGACGGGCCATGCCGCCGTAGGTGTCGACGATGATCTTGCGCCCGGTCAGGCCGCAGTCGCCGACCGGACCGCCGATGACGAACTTGCCGGTGGGGTTGATGTGGTACTTGGTCTCGGCGTTGAGCCAGCCGGTGGCGCCGAGCACGGGCTTGATGATCTCCTCCATCACCGCCTCCTGCAGCACGCGCTCGCTGACCTCCTCGCCGTGCTGGGTGGAGAGCACCACGGCGTCGACGCCGACCGGCTTGCCGTCGCGGTAGCGCATGGTGATCTGCGACTTGGCGTCGGGGCGCAGCCAGGGCAGGGTGCCGTTCTTGCGCACCTCGGCCTGACGCTTCACCAGACGGTGGGCGTAGTCGATCGGCGCCGGCATCAGCATGTCGGTCTCGTTGGTGGCATAGCCGAACATCAGCCCCTGGTCACCGGCGCCCTGGGCCTCCTCGCTCTCGCGATCGACACCCTGGTTGATGTCCTTGGACTGCTCGCCGAGGGCGATCATCACGCCGCAGGTGTTGCCGTCGAAGCCGACCTCGGAGTTGTCGTAGCCGATGTCCTTGACCACCTCGCGCACCACGCGCTCGTAGTCGATCTTGAGGTTGGCGTCGGTCACCGTGATCTCGCCGGCGAGCATCACGAAGCCGGTCTTGACCAGGGTCTCGCAGGCCACGCGCGCCTTGGCGTGGTTGGGGTCGCGGCGGTAGATCTCGTCGAGGACGGCGTCCGAGATCTGGTCTGCCATCTTGTCCGGATGTCCTTCGGAGACCGATTCCGAGGTGAAGATGTAGTCCTTGCTCATACGAGTCGAGCCCTATTCATGGCGCCGGGGTGGCGCGTTGATGAAGCCGCTCATGATAGCGGCTCGCGTGACGTTCGCGAAGCCCGCGCCGCGGCCTCATGAGGCGGCGATCGGCGGCGATCGGGGCGAGATTTGGAATCCCCTTCCGTTCCGGTAACATGCGGGGCGCGGACGGGTCGCCGACATCCTCCCCGACCGCCGGGGCGCGGGGGTGGGGATGCGCCCGAGGGGGCGGATGTGGCATGTTGCCCGGGGCCGTGCTCGCCGGCGTCGTGCCCGCGAGGACGCTGATGTCCCCTTTGGTCGCGCCCGCCAGGGGCGGCCCCGCACCATCGAACCGCCAACTCGGAGGATCCCCGTCATGGTTTCACTCGAGACCCCCGTGTGTGACTTCGGCCAGCCGGCCCCGGATTTCGCCCTGCCGGGCGTCGACGGCCGTACCTGGACGCGCGATGCCTGCAGCGGCGAGCGCGGGCTGCTGGTGATGTTCATCTGCAACCACTGCCCTTACGTCCAGTCGGTGCGTGAGCGTATCGTGCGCGATGCCGCCGAGCTGGCCACGCTCGGCATCGGCAGCGTGGCGATCATGTCCAACGACGTCGCCGACTACCCCGAGGACTCGTTCGACAACATGCGCGAGATCGCCGAGCGTTTCGCCTTTCCCTTCCCCTATCTCTACGACGCCGACCAGGCGGTGGCCAAGGCCTATGGTGCGGTCTGCACCCCCGACTTCTTCGGCTACAACGCCGCGCTCGAGCTGCAGTATCGCGGTCGGCTCGATGCCAGTCGCAAGCAGGCCGCCCCCGCCGACGTGCGCCGCGACCTGTTCGAGGCGATGCGCGAGGTCGCGCTGAGCGGACGCGGCCCGGCCGAGCAGATCCCGAGCATGGGCTGCTCGATCAAGTGGATGGAGGGCTGAGCCCGGTCCGGCCCGCGCCGGCCCGCCCGGCGCGGTGGTAAACTGATGTGGTATTTCAAGCGTCAATCCTGAATATTATGAAATGTTAAAATAGTTTTTGGCGGTATAAGTTTGTTTTGATGTCCGACCCTGGACCTTTGGTTCACAATCAAAGGCCCTGTGTGGGAATCTCCGGCCAACTCGCGCGTCCTCGCCCCGGGCCGGAGGATGGAAACTTCCCTGCTCGATGCGGCCGCCAGCCCCGCACGCCACATTCATCGCATTCGCGGGCCGTTTCCGGGTGAGCCTCAGTCCGCCGTGATGCCTCGGCGCCCCGGTCCGCACAATCAGTATCTTCGTCATCGTCAACTTCAGGAGGGGCTCATGTCCTCACGCAGAGAACTCGCCAACGCCGTCCGGGCACTCGCCATGGATGCGGTGCAGAAGGCCAAGTCCGGGCATCCGGGCGCGCCGATGGGCATGGCCGACATCGCCGAGGTGTTGTGGAACGACTTCATGAACCACAACCCGGCCAACCCCCAGTGGCCCGATCGCGATCGCTTCGTGCTCTCCAACGGGCACGGCTCGATGCTGCTGTATTCTCTGCTCCATCTCACCGGCTACGACCTCGGTATCGAGGACCTCAAGCAGTTCCGCCAGCTCCATTCCAAGACCCCGGGACACCCCGAGTACGGCTATGCCCCCGGCGTCGAGACCACCACCGGGCCGCTCGGCCAGGGCATCACCAACGCCGTCGGCATGGCGATCGCGGAGAAGGCGCTCGCCGCCCAGTTCAACCGCCCCGGTCACGATATCGTCGATCACTACACCTATGCCTTCCTCGGCGACGGCTGTCTGATGGAGGGGATCTCGCACGAGGCCTGCTCGCTCGCCGGCGCGCTCGGTCTGGGCAAGCTGATCGCCGTCTATGACGACAACAACATCTCCATCGACGGCGAGGTGCGCGGCGAGGGCGATACCCCCGGCTGGTTCCTCGACGACACCCCGAAGCGTTTCGAGGCCTATGGCTGGCACGTCATCCCCGAGGTCGACGGTCACGACCCCGACGCCATCCAGGTCGCCATCGAGGAGGCGCGTGCGGTCACCGATCGACCGACGCTGATCTGCTGCCAGACCATCATCGGTTACGGCTCGCCCAACAAGCAGGGCAAGGAGTCCTGCCACGGCGCCGCGCTCGGCGAGGAGGAGATCGCCCTCACCCGCGAGGCGCTGGGCTGGAACCACCCCCCGTTCGAGATCCCCAAGGAGGTCTACGCCGGCTGGAGCGCGCGTGAGCGCGGCGCCGCCGCCGAGTCCGCGTGGCGCGAGCGCTTCGCCGCTTACGCCAAGGCCTATCCCGCCGAGGCCGCCGAGTTCGAGCGGCGCATGGCCGGCGAGCTGCCGGCGAACTGGACCGAGCAGGCCGATGCCTTCATCGCCGAGGTCGCCGTCAAGGGCGAGAGCATCGCCTCGCGCAAGGCCTCGCAGAACGCGCTCAACGGTTTCGGTCCGCTGCTCCCCGAGCTGCTCGGCGGCTCGGCCGATCTGGCCGGTTCCAACCTGTCGCTGTGGCAGGGCTGCAAGGGCATCGGCAAGGGCGAGGCGCCGGGCAACTACGTCTACTACGGCGTGCGCGAGTTCGGCATGTCGGCGATCCTCAACGGCATCGCCCTGCACGGCGGCTTCGTGCCCTATGGCGCGACCTTCCTGATGTTCTCCGAGTACGCCCGCAACGCACTGCGCATGGCGGCGCTGATGAAGGTGCCCTCGATCTTCGTCTACACCCACGACTCCATCGGTCTCGGCGAGGACGGTCCCACCCACCAGCCGGTCGAGCAGATCCCGACCCTGCGCATGATCCCCAACATGAACGTGTGGCGTCCCTGCGACGCGGTCGAGTCGGCGGTCGCCTGGCGTCAGGCGATCGAGCGGCGCGACGGCCCGAGCGCGCTGATCTTCTCGCGTCAGTCGCTGCCGCACGTCGAGCGCGACGCCGAGCAGCTGGCGGCGATCGCGCGCGGCGGCTACGTGGTGCGCGATTGCGCCGGGACCCCGGAGGTGATCATCATCGCCACCGGCTCCGAGGTCGCCCTCGCCCTCGGTGCCGCCGATGCGCTCGAAGGGCGCGCGGTGCGCGTGGTGTCGATGCCCTCGACCGACGTCTTCGACGCCCAGGACGCGGCCTATCGCGAGTCGGTGCTGCCGCGCGCGGTCGAGGCGCGGGTGGCCGTCGAGGCGGCCGTCGGCGACGGTTGGTGGAAGTACGTCGGCTCGCGCGGCGCGGTGCTCGGCATCGATCGCTTCGGCGAGTCGGCCCCGGCCGGCGCGCTGTTCAAGGAGTTCGGTTTCACCGTCGACAACCTGGTCGCGGTCGTCGAGGGGGTGCTGCAGGGTTGATGGGTCCGGCCGCCGGGGCCCGCTCCCCGCTGGCCGAACGCTCAATGACCGACAACCGCGCGGGCGGTCGCGATGCGGCGTCGCGCTCGCCCGCGCGGTTCGACATATTTCGCTCAACAAGTTAAGGAGCTTGAACGCATGACAATCAAAGTCGGTATCAACGGGTTCGGTCGTATCGGCCGGATGACCTTCCGGGCGATCTCCAAGCACTTCCCGGACATCGAGGTGGTGGCGATCAACGACCTGCTCGACCCCGAGTACCTGGCCTACATGCTCAAGTACGACTCGGTGCACGGCCGCTTCCCCGGCGAGGTCGCGGTCGACGGCTCGACCATGATCGTCGACGGCAAGCGCATCCGTCTCACCGCCGAGCGCGATCCGGCCAACCTCAAGTGGAACGAGGCCGGGGTCGAGCTGGTGATCGAGAGCACCGGCTTCTTCCTCACCGCCGAGGCCTGCCAGAAGCACCTCGACGCCGGCGCCCGCAAGGTGGTGCAGAGCGCGCCCTCGAAGGACGCCACGCCGATGTTCGTGTTCGGCGTCAACCATCAGGAGTACGCCGGTCAGACGATCGTCTCGGCCGCCTCCTGTACCACCAACTGTCTGGCGCCGGTGGCCAAGGTGCTCAACGACAACTGGGGCGTGAAGCGTGGCCTGATGACCACGGTGCACGCCGCCACCGCCAGCCAGAAGACCGTCGACGGTCCGTCGATGAAGGACTGGCGCGGTGGTCGCGGTATCCTCGAGAACATCATCCCGTCCTCGACCGGTGCGGCCAAGGCCGTCGGCAAGGTGCTGCCGGCGCTCAACGGCAAGCTCACCGGCATGTCCTTCCGCGTGCCGACCTCGGACGTCTCGGTGGTCGACCTCACCGTCGAGCTCGAGGCGCCGGCCGACTACGACGCCATCTGCGCGGCGATGCGCAAGGCCTCCGAGGGTGAGATGGCAGGCGTGCTCGCCTACACCGAGGACAAGGTGGTCTCGACCGACTTCCGCGGCTTCAACGCCCCCTCGATCTTCGACGCCACCGCCGGCATCGCGCTCGATCCGACCTTCATCAAGGTCGTCTCCTGGTACGACAACGAGTTCGGCTATACCTGCAACATGCTGCGGTTGGTCGAGTACGTGGCCAACAACTGAGGCCGCGCGCGGCGCCGCGAGGCGCCGTCGTCCCGGCGACCGCCGTCTGGCGGTCGCCGCCGCGTCGCCGACCGTCCCGGTCGGCGGCCCCGCCGAGGGCGATCAGGCAAGCCCGGGCTTGCGCCTGATCTCTTTCCCCATCCATCCAGAGGGTTTGTCATGTCCTTCATCAAGCTCACCGACCTCGATCTCGCCGGCAAGCGGGTGCTGATCCGCTCCGATCTCAACGTCCCGGTCAAGGACGGCCGGGTCAGCTCGGATGCGCGCATCCGCGCCTCGCTGGCGACCTACGAGCACTGTCTGCGCGCCGGCGCGCGGGTGCTGGTGATGTCGCACCTGGGCCGTCCCCAGGAGGGCGAGTTCTCCGCCGAGAACTCGCTCGCCCCGGTTGCCGCCGACCTCGGCGCCAAGCTCGGGCGCGAGGTGCGGCTGGTGCGCGACTATCTCGACACCCCGCCGGAGGTCGCCGAGGGCGAGCTGGTGCTGCTCGAGAACGTGCGCTTCAACGCCGGCGAGAAGAAGGACGACGAGGCGTTGGCGCGCCGCTACGCGGCGCTGTGCGATGTCTTCGTGATGGACGCCTTCGGCACCGCCCACCGCGCCCAGGCCTCGACCCACGGGGTCGGTCACTTCGCCCCCCAGGCCTGCGCCGGGCTGCTGCTCAGCGCCGAGCTCGAGGCGTTGCGTCAGGCGCTGGCCGAGCCGGCGCGCCCGATGGTCGCCATCGTCGGCGGCTCCAAGGTCTCGACCAAGCTCACCGTGCTCGAGTCGCTCGCCGAGAAGGTCGATCAGCTGGTGGTCGGCGGCGGCATCGCCAACACCTTCCTCGCCGCCGCCGGGCTGCCGGTCGGCCAGTCGCTGCACGAGGCCGATCTGGTGCCCACCGCCAAGGCGCTGATGGAGACCATGACCGCGCGCGGCGCCGGCATCCCGATCGCCACCGACGTGGTCTGCGGCAAGCGCTTCGACGAGCAGGAGCCGGCGGTGACCAAGGCCGCCGCCGAGGTCACCGAGGACGACATGATCTTCGACATCGGCCCGGACTCGGCGCGCGCCCTGGCCGAGGTCATCCAGGGGGCCGGCACCATCGTCTGGAACGGCCCGGTCGGGGTGTTCGAGTTCGACCAGTTCGGCGAGGGCACCCGGGTGGTCGCCGAGGCGATCGCCGCCGCCCCCGGTTTCAGCCTCGCCGGCGGTGGCGACACCATCGCCGCGATCCAGAAGTACGGCATCGAGGACCGTGTCTCCTACATCTCCACCGCCGGTGGCGCCTTCCTCGAGTATCTGGAGGGCAAGACCCTGCCCGCGGTGGCCATGCTCGAGGCCCGGGCCAAGGACTGATCGACCACGACGGGTCGATCCCGGCCGCGCCATCCGGCGCGGCCCCATTTGCACGCGGGAGGCAGTGACACCATGCCCAGACGTACCAAGATCGTTGCAACCCTGGGGCCGGCAACCGACGCGCCCGAGGTCATGGACGGGCTCATCCGCGCGGGTCTCGATCTGGCCCGCCTCAACCTCTCCCACGACAGCCATGCACGCCATCGCGAACGTGTCGAGCGGCTGCGCGAGCGCGCCCGCGCGGCCGACGTCGACGTCGCGGTGCTGTTCGACCTGCAGGGGCCGAAGATCCGTATCGGGCGCTTCGCCGACGGGCCGATCGTGCTCGAGCGCGGCGCGCCCTTCGCCATCGATGCCGACTGCCCGCTCGATGGCGGTGACGCGACCCGGGTCGGTACCACCTATCCGGCGCTCGCCGAGGACGTGCGCGCCGGCGACACCCTGCTGCTCGACGACGGCGCCATCGAGCTGTGGGTCGAGTCGGTCGAGGCCGGGCGGATGGCCTGCCGGGTGGTGGTCGGCGGCAAGCTCTCCGACAACAAGGGGATCAACCGCAAGGGCGGGGGGCTCTCGGCCCCGGCGCTGACCGACAAGGATCTGGCCGACATCCGCTTCGCCGCCGAGCTCGACGCCGACTACCTGGCCGTCTCCTTCGTGCGCAGCGCCGAGGACGTGCGCCAGGCGCGCGCCCACTTCCAGGCCGCCGGCGGTCGCGGCGGGGTGGTGGCCAAGATCGAGCGTGCCGAGGCGCTCGACGGCATCGACGCCATCATCAACGCCGCCGACGCCATCATGGTCGCGCGCGGCGATCTCGGGGTGGAGATCGGCGATGCCGAGCTGCCGGCGGTGCAGAAGCACCTCATCAGCCGCGCCCGCGAGCTCAACAGCGTGGTGATCACCGCCACCCAGATGATGCAGTCGATGATCGAGAACCCGATCCCGACCCGCGCCGAGGTCTTCGATGTCGCCAACGCGGTGCTCGACGGCACCGACGCGGTGATGCTCTCGGCCGAGAGCTCGATCGGCAGCAATCCGGTGAAGGTGGTCGAGGCGCTCGACCGCATCTGCCGCGAGGCGGAGAAGAGCGCCACTCGCTCCGGACACCGCCTCGACTCGGTGTTCGGGCGTGTCGACGAGGCCATCGCCATGGCGGCGATGTACACCGCCAACCATCTCGGGGTGAAGGCGATCGCCGCGCTCACCGAGACCGGCTCGACGGTGAAGTGGATGTCGCGCATCAGCTCCGGCATCCCCATCCACGCCATGACCCGCTTCGACTCGACCCGGCGCAAGGTGTGTCTGTTCCGCGGCGTCTACCCGGTCGCCTTCGACGTCGCCAGCACCGACATCCACGAGGTCAACTGCGCGGTGATCGAGGAGCTGCTGCGCCACGGCACCGTGCGCGACGGCGACCTGGTGATCATCACCAAGGGTGATCGCAGCGGGGTCGAGGGCCAGACCAACATCATGAAGATCATGAGGGTCGGAGAGCATCGAACTGCGAGCGAAGATTGACCCACGGGCGTATCCTGAACATCGATTCCACCCCGTCACTGACACGAGGAGAACATCATGGCACTGATATCCATGCGCCAGCTGCTGGACCACGCCGCCGAGTACGGCTATGGCGTGCCCGCCTTCAACGTCAACAACCTCGAACAGATGCGCGCCATCATGGAGGCGGCCGACGAGACCGACTCGCCGGTGATCGTCCAGGCCTCGGCCGGGGCGCGCAAGTACGCCGGTGCGCCCTTCCTGCGTCACCTGATCCTCGCCGCCATCGAGGAGTGGCCGCACATCCCGGTGTGCATGCACCAGGACCACGGCACCTCGCCGGCGGTCTGCCAGCGCTCCATCCAGCTCGGCTTCTCCTCGGTGATGATGGACGGCTCGCTGGGCGAGGACGGCAAGACCCCGACCAGCTACGACTACAACGTCGACGTCTCCCGGCGGGTGGTCGAGATCGCCCACGCCTGCGGCGTCTCGGTCGAGGGTGAGCTGGGTTGTCTGGGCTCGCTCGAGACCGGCACCGCGGGCGAGGAGGACGGCATCGGCGCCGAGGGCACGCTCGACCACAGCCAGCTGCTGACCGACCCCGAGGAGGCCGCCGACTTCGTCGCCAAGACCAAGGTCGACGCCCTGGCGATCGCCATCGGCACCTCCCACGGCGCCTACAAGTTCACCCGGCCGCCGACCGGCGACATCCTCGCCATCAGCCGCATCAAGGAGATCCACCAGCGCATCCCCAACACCCATCTGGTGATGCACGGCTCCTCCTCGGTGCCGCAGGAGTGGCTGGCGATCATCAACGAGTTCGGCGGCGACATGGGCGAGACCTATGGCGTGCCGGTCGAGGAGATCGTCGAGGGCATCAAGCACGGGGTGCGCAAGGTCAACATCGACACCGACCTGCGTATGGCCTCGACCGGTGCCATCCGCAAACACCTCGCCGAGAATCGCGCCAACTTCGATCCGCGCAAGTACTACATCGCGGCCACCAAGGCGATGAAAGAGATCTGCCGGACCCGCTACGAGGCCTTCGGCACCGCCGGCAACGCCAGCAAGATCACCGCGCTCTCGCTGGAGCAGATGACCGCCCGCTACGACAGCGGCGAGCTCGACCCGCGTATCAACTGATCGGTGCGCGCAAGGCCGCTGGGCGTCTGCTCATCGGCCACTCGATCGGGGTCCGGCAACAACGGGCCCCGGTCGCCTTGGGGTAGAATCTCCGCCAGCGACCATCCGGTCGGACCTGGATCTCGTGGAGTTGCTTCCCCATGCTTGGTTTCATTCGTAACGCAATCATCCTCTCGGCCATCGCCCTGGCGCTGTTGATGCTGACCCTCTCCTGGGCCCCGCACGGACTCAAGCCGCGGCTCTGGCAGCTCAACGAGCTGCTCGCGCAGGATCAGGCGGTCGCCGAGTACCCCTACGATTTCCGCGTCCTGACCTTCCTCAACGGGGTGGCCACGGTGAGCAGTCCGCGCGCCTCGACGGTCGAGGAATCACGCTATCTCGGCTGGATCGATCCGACGCTGGGACGCGGTGAGGCCTCCGCCCGGGCGCAGTCGCTGCGCGTCGCGCGCGAGCAGCTGCAATACACCGAGATGTATGTGCTCCAGCTGCTGCTGTCGCAGTCCGACGTCGACTCGGTGGTGTGGGCGCTCGATCGCGCCTGGTTCAATCAGCACGGGGTGAAGCTGCCGCCCCAGGCCGAGCCCGGCCTGCCGCGCGGCTGATCACGTCCCAGACCGGAGGGAGCATGGCTCATTTCTATCTGCTGCTCGGACTCACCGCGCTGGTGCTGCTCGCCCTCGCGATCAGCCTGTGGCGCGCGCTGTCGCCGCGTAACCGGCGCCCCTACGTGATCGCCGGGCCGCTGCTCACGTCCACCCAGCGTGAGTTCGCGCACGCTCTGGAGCAGTGTCTCGACGATCGCTACCGACTCTATGCGCGGGTGCCGGTGGCCGAGGTGCTGGCGGTGGCGCGACGCACCCCGAAGCGTTGGCGCGAGCGCGCCGAGTTGCGGATCGGTGAGCGTGTCCTCGACTTCCTGGTCTGCGATGCCGCGACCAGCAAGCCCTGCTGCGCCCTGGCGCTCTCGCCGGTGGGCTGGCTGCGTCGGCGCGAGCCGCCGCGCGACCAGCTCGATGCCATGTGTGCCGCCGCCGGTTTGCCGCTGCTGCGCTTCCTCGAGCGCGAGCACTATGCCCCGGGCGACCTCGCGCCACGGCTGCGCGCGGTGCTCGGCGTGACCAGCCGCGGCGCGCCGCGCGCCAGAGCCGAGGTCCGCGAGTAGAT
>NZ_RHFJ01000031.1:0-42184 GCF_003718675.1 Marichromatium sp. AB32 | reverse complement strand
CGGCGCTGGCGCTGGTGTGGCGGCGGCTGCGCCGCGGTCTGCTGGCGCCCTTGGCGCGGCTCGAGCAGTCGCTCTCGCGGGTCTGTCAGGGCGAGCCGGGGGCGAGCGAGCAGCTGCGTGATCTTGGCGTGCTGGCGCCGATCGCCGAGGACATCCGCGACCTCAACGCCGAGCTGACCGATCTCTACGAGGACATGGACAACCGCGTCGCACGCCAGACCCGGCGTCTGGCGCAGAAGACCGCCTCGCTGAAGATCCTCTACGATGTTGCCGCCGGCATCCATCAGGCCGAGAGCCTGGAGGCGCTGCTGCTGCGCTTCCTGCGGGTGCTCAAGGAGATGGTCAACGGTCGCGCGGCGACGGTGCGCCTGGTGCAGCCCGACGGCAGCCGTCGGCTGGTCGGCGCGATCGGGCTCGACGACGATCTGGTGCGCGAGCAGGACATGGCCCCGGTCGATCTCTGTCTGTGCGGCAACGTGCTCGCCCCCGGCGAGATCCTCTGCGATCAGGACGCGCGCTACTGCGCCCGGATCTACGGGCGGCGGATGTTCGCCAGCTCCGAGGTCGAGGTGGTGACGGTGCCGCTGGAGCATCGCGACGAGCTGCTCGGGGTCTACAGCATCTTCGTCGATCGCCCCGGGGTGAGCATGCGCGAGGACATCATGGATCTGCTGTTCACCGTCGGCCATCATCTCGGCATGGCGATCGCCAAGCAGCGCTCGGACGCCGAGGCGCGGCGCCTGTCGATCGTCGAGGAGCGCAACGCGCTCGCCCACGAGCTGCACGATTCGCTCGCCCAGACCCTGGCGAGCCTGCGCTTCCAGTGCCGGATGCTCGCCGACGCACTGGCCGAGGCGCCGATCCCGGCGCCCGCGCGCACCGATCTGGCGCGCATCCGCAACGGACTCGACGAGGCCCACACCGAGCTGCGCGAGCTGCTGGCGAGCTTCCGCGCGCCGCTCGATCGTCGCGGGCTGGTGCCGGCGCTGGCCAAGCTCACCGAGCGCTTCGGCGGCGAGACCGGCATCCATGTGCTGTTCCAGAACGACACCCGGCCCTTCGAGCTGGCCGCCGCCGCCGAGCTGCAACTGCTGCGCATCGCCCAGGAGTCGCTGGCCAACATCCGCAAGCACGCCCGCGCCCACACGGTGCGGGTGCTGCTCACCCGCGAGGGGGCGCGCTACGTGCTGCTGATCGAGGACGACGGGGTGGGCTTCAGCGCGCCGGTCGACGGCGCCCACCCCGGCGAGCACATCGGGCTGTCGATCATGGAGGAGCGGGCGCGGCGCATCGACGCCGCGCTGCACATCGAGAGCGAGCCGGGCGAGGGCACCCGGGTCGAGGTGGTATTCGACGCCGGGCGCCGCCCGGCCTGGGAGACGGACTGATGCGGGTGTTGCTGATCGACGATCATGCGTTGTTCCGGTTCGGGCTGCAGGCGTTGCTCGAACGGCGCGGCATCGAGGTGGTGGCCGTCGGCAACGCCGCCGAGGGGGTGGCGCGGGCGCGCGAGCACGCCCCCGACGTGGTGTTGCTCGATATGCGCATGCCCCAGCTCACCGGGCTGGAGCTGTTGCGCGCGCTGCGCGCCGCGGAGCTGCGCATGCCGGTGGCGATGCTCACCACCAGCGCCGAGGAGCGCGACGTCATCACCTCGCTGCAGCAGGGCGCGCAGGGCTATCTGCTCAAGGACATGGAGCCCGACGCGCTGATCGCCGCACTCGGCGACATCGTCGCCGGGCGCACCGTGGTCGCCCCGGAGCTGGCGGTGGTGCTGGCGCGCGCGGTGCAGGCCGAGGGCGGGCACGCCGGCGCGGCCCCGGAGGGCGGCGCGCCCGAGCTGACCCCGCGCGAGCAGGAGATCCTCTGTCATCTCGCCGAGGGACAGAGCAACAAGGCGATCGCGCGGCGCCTCGGGATCTCCGACGGCACCGTCAAGCTCCACGTCAAGGCGATCCTGCGCAAGCTCGAGGTGCACTCGCGGGTGGAGGCGGCGGTGATCGCCGTCGAGCGCGGGCTGTGCGCGCGTGGCGGCGCGGGAGAATCCTGAGCGCTTTCGGTTTATCAATGACAAAATCCACGCAATGATGATCCAATGAACCGTTTTGCCTGGCGCCGAGCCGAAGCGTCGGGCGTTGTGCAGCGCGGTCCATTCGCTTCGTGTCCGTCTGCGACGGCCTGCGGTGGATCGCGTGCGAGGCGCAGGGGGAGTGTCCGCATGAAGCGTTTTCTGCAACTGATCCAGCACTGTCTGACCGAGGTCCGCGAGGTCATGCCCTGGGATCTGGCCGAGCGGCTCGAGCGCGCGCCGGCGCCGCTGATCGTCGACGTGCGCGAACCCGAGGAGTTCGCCGCCATGCACCTGCCGGGCTCGATCAACGTGCCGCGCGGCATCCTCGAGTCGGCCTGCGAGTGGGACTACGAGGAGACCGTCCCCGAGCTGGTCGAGGCGCGCGAGCGCGAGGTGGTGGTGGTGTGCCGCTCGGGCAATCGCAGCGTGCTCGCCGCGCACGCGCTGCAGGTGCTCGGCTATCGGCAGGTGGTGTCGCTGCGTCTCGGGCTGCGCGGCTGGAAGGACGACGACCAGCCGCTGGTCGATGCCGCCGGGACCGAGGTCGCCCCCGAGGCCGCCGATGATTATTTCACCCCCAGGCTGCGGCCCGATCAGATCAATCCCGAGCGGCGTTGAGGACTGCGGGATGATCGCGCCGTCATTGTCATTGCGTGGGCTGTGCTGATGCCGGCGCGGGCGCGGGCGCAGACCCTGCTGGTGCGGCTGGCGATCCTCGCGGCCTTGCTCGGGGGCGTCGTGCTCCACGGCCTGGTCGCCATCCACGGGGAGGTGGCGCGCTTCGAGCATCGCAGCGAGCGTCTGGCGCTGCTGCTCGGCGCGGTGACCCACCGCGCGCTGGACACCGCCGATGCGCTGCGCACCGCCGCCGAGGCGGGGCTGGCCGATCCCGGGCCGCGCGCGCTCGATCGACTGCGGCTGCTCGGCCCGGTCCCCGACCAGGACGGCTATGGTCTGGTCGGGCTGGCGCCGCCGGCGCGCCCCGAGGCGCGTCTCAACCTCACCGGGGAGGGCGTGCTCGAGGACGATCCGGCGCTGCACCGCGAGCTGGCGATGGCGCTGGCGCTCGAGCCGGCCTTTCGCTGGGTGCGTCGCGCCTATCCGCAGACGCCCTGGGTCTACTACATCTCGGCGCGCGGCTTCATGTCGCTCTATCCCTATCTGCCGTTCGACCGGCTGTTCATGTCCGAGGCGATCCACGACTTCGAGCTCTACGCCAAGGGGCTGCCGGCGCGCAATCCGCATCGTCGGCCCTATGTCTCCGAGGTCTATCTCGATGCCGCCGGGCGTGGGCCGATGGTCACCTTCGGTGCGCCGGTCTATGGCGAGGGGCGTTTCCACGGCATCGTCGGCTTCGATCTCACGCTCGATCGGATCGGCGCCTATCTCGGTCCCGAGCAGGGCTCGGGCGATCGGGTCTATGTCGTCGACATGACCGGCCGGGTGATCGCCGCCGCCGGGCCGGAGACGGGCGGCTATCCCGCCTCGCTCGCCGAGTCGCGCCCGGCGCTGTTCGCCCTGGCGCGTGCCTATCAGGGCGTCACCAAGATGTTCGACGGCGCGCGGGTGCACAGTGTCCAGCTCGACGGCGTGCCCTGGCTGATGGTCCACGAGCGCGCCAACTGGCGGATCTATCGTTATGCGCTGCTCGCCACCCTGCCGCTGGTGCTCTTTCTCTGCGTGCTGCTGGGGGCGATCACGATCTTCGTGCGCGAGCGTCAGCGCCAGCGCAACCGCGAGTCGGAGCGCTCGCTGCGCCGCTTCCGTCATCTGCTCGACTGCTCGACCGACATGATCGCGGTGGTCGATCCGCGCACCGCCCGTTATCTCGACGCCAACCAGACCTTTTGCGATTTCGTCGGGCGCTCGGCGCCGGAGATCCTCGAGCGGCGCGTCACCGATCTCGGTGGCGCGCTGGGCTCGACGGCACGCTGGACACGCGTGCTCGAACGGGTGCGGCGCGACGGTCGGCTGACCTTCGAGCTCGACGGCCAGTTGGCTGACGGGCGCTCCTTCGAGGTCGAGGTCAACGCCCATCACGCCAGCACCGAGGGCGAGGAGTACATCGTCACGGTGATCCGCGACATCTCCGAGCGCAAGCGCGCCGAGACCGAGCGGGCGCGCTTGCAGCGCGCCCTGCAGCAGGCGCAGAAGCTCGAGGCGATCGGCCAGCTCACCAGCGGCATCGCCCACGACTTCAACAACACCCTGGCCAGTATCCAATGGGTGGCGGAGCTGGCACGGCGTCAGTTCGGCGCCCAAGAGCCACGGCTCGACGCCCAGCTCGAACAGGTGATGGCGGCGGTCAACGGCGCCCGCGCGCTGGTGCGTCAGCTGCTGGTGTGCTCGCGCGGCGAGCGCTCCGAGTCGGCGCGACCGCTGCTGCTGGTGCCGAAGTTGCGCGAGATCCTCTCGATGCTGCGTTCGGTGCTGCCGGCGACGTTAGAGATCGTCACCGAATGGCCGGCGCGCTCGCCGACGGTGACCGTCGACCCGATCCATCTCCAGCAACTGTTGATGAACCTCTGCATCAACGCCCGCGATGCCATGCAGGGGGTGGGGCGGATCTCGGTGGGGGTGAGGCTGCGTCATCTCGAACAGGCCGAGTGCGCGATCTGCCATGAGCAGGTCCGGGGCGGCTGGGCCTGTATCCGGGTCAGCGACTCGGGACCGGGCATCGCCCCCAGTGTTCGCGACCAGATCTTCGAGCCCTTCTTCACCACCAAGCGCCTCGGCGAGGGTGCCGGGATGGGGCTGGCGGTGGTCTCCGGGATCATGCGTACCTACGGCGGGCACGTGCTGATCGACACCGCGCCCGGCGGCGGTGCCTGCTTCGACATCCTGCTGCCGCCGAGCGCCGAGGTCGAGCCCCGCTCGACGCCCGAGCCGACGAGCGCGGAGCGCGCCGAGCCGGTCGACATCGAGGGGCTGCGGGTGTTGCTGGTCGAGGACGAGCCGGTGATCCTGCACCACCTCAAGGAGACCCTGATCGGTGCCGGCGCGCGGGTCGAGGCCTGCGCCGATGCCGCCACCGCACTGGCCCGTTTCGAGCAGGACGAGGGCGGCTTCGAGCTGCTCATCAGCGATCAGATGATGCCGGGGATGAGCGGCCTGGAGCTGGTGCGCCGGATCCGTCGCAACGACACCGGGATTGCGGTGCTGATGCTCACCGGCGACGGTTGCGCCATCAAGCAGGCCGATCTGGTGCGGTTGCGTATCGCCGAGGTGCTGCTCAAGCCGGTGACCTGGGACGAGCTGGCCGCGGCGATCGCGCGGGCGCTGTCGCGTTAGTCGGCGGGGCGCAGCGGCTCGCGATGGAAGCCGCTGCCGGGGCGGTGGACCAGCAGCTCGCCGCCGCGCTCGTCCCAGTCGGCGAGCACCATGCGCAGGGCGGGGCGACCGGCAAGCGTCAGCCGGTGATCGGCGGGACGGTGGGTGTGACCGTGGATCAGCCGGGTGGCGCGATGACGGCGCAGATAGCGCACCACCGTCGTCTCGGTGACATCCATGATCGCGGCGCTCTTGTCGGCGTTGGCCGCCGCGCTGCGGCGGCGATAGTCGGCCGCCAGCGCCTTGCGCCAGGCCAGCGAGCGCCACAGGAACAGCCGCCGTACCAGCGGGTTGCGCACGCGGCGGCGGAAGCGCTGATAGGCGAGATCGTCGGTGCAGAGCAGATCGCCGTGCATCAGGATCACCCGCTCGCCGTCGAGGGTGATCGGGTGTGGGTCGCCGATCAGCCGGCAGCCGCTGGCGCGAGCGAAGCGTCTGCCGATGAGGAAGTCGCGGTTGCCGTGCTGGATGAAGCAGCGGGTGCCGGCGGTGGTGAGTGCGGCGAGCGCGGCGGCGACCTCGCGGTGGAGCGGCTCGTCGTCATCGTCGCCGATCCAGGCGTCGAACAGGTCGCCGAGGATGTAGAGACGCTCGGCGCGGCGCGCCCGTCCGGCCAGCAGGCCGAGGAACAGCCGGGTCAGCTCGGGTCGTTGCGGTGAGAGATGGACATCGGAGACGAAGAGTGTCTCGTCCATGGGGTCGGGTCGCATCGGCTGGGATGGGGCCGCCCGCGCCAGGGGCGGAGCGGGGGCCGGGGAGCGATGGCGCGCTAGTCGACGATCTCGGCGCGCTCGATGACGACGTCCTCGACGGGCACGTCCTGGTGGCCGTTGCGGCTGCCGGTGCTCACGCCCTTGATCGCGTTGACGGTCTCCATGCCCTCGACCACCCGGCCGAACACGCAATAGCCCCAGCCGTCCTGACCGGGATAATCGAGGAAGCCGTTGTCGGCGACGTTGATGAAGAACTGCGCGGTGGCCGAGTGCGGCTCCATGGTGCGGGCCATGGCGAGGGTGCCGGTGAGGTTCTTCAGCCCGTTGTTGGCCTCGTTCTCGATCGGACGACGGGTCGGCTTGGCGGTGAAGTCGGCGCTCATGCCGCCGCCCTGGATCATGAAGCCGTCGATCACGCGGTGAAAGAGGGTGCCGTCGTAGTGGCCGTCGCGTACGTACTGCTCGAAGTTGGCGCAGGTCTTGGGCGCTTGCTCGGTGTCGAGCTCGATCAGGATGTCGCCGTGATTGGTGGTGAGTTTGATCATGAATCTCTCCGCGAGAGGCCCGTCCTCGCGGACGGGGTGGACAGCGGGTCGCCCGCAAGGGCGACGGTTTTGTGTGCTTCGGCGCTGGGGCGCATCACCGGGGACGGATTGCCCCTCGGCCTGTGTTGGTCTGACCCCTTCGGCCGGACCCCGACCACCGTCGGCACAGGGGCCACCCGATGGTCACAAAGGTCGCAGATGTTACATGGTAAGGGCTTTGCTGGATACGTGAAAGGTGGAGCGGCCGGCTGCGACCAGCCGCCAGTGGTCAGCGATCAGCGGGATTGAACCGCGAAGGGAAAGAGCCGCCGGCGATCAGCCTCCAGCCTCCAGCCGCCAGTGGCTGGATATCCACAAACACTGGCGCCAAGAACGTGCGTCACAGATGCGGGCAAGCCGTGCTGTCGTCGAGGTCGAGGGCACGCCGCTGGGGGCTGGTCGCTTGCAACCGGGATTGAACCGCGAAGGGAAGAAGAGCCGCCGGCGATCAGCCGCCAGCCGCCAGTGGCTGGATATCCATAAACACTGGCGCCAAGAACGTGCGTCACGGATGCGGGCAAGCCGTGCTGTCGTCGAGGGCGCACTCCCACTGGTGGCTGGTGGCTGGCGGCTGGTGGCTGGTCTTGCAACTCGAACCCCTTTGCGCCCTTTGCGGCTTTGCGGTTCAATCCTGGCGGCTGGCGGCTGGCGGCTGGCGGCTGGCGGCTGGCGGCTGGCGGCTGGCGGCTGGCGGCTGGCGGCTGGCGGCTGGCGGCTGGCGGCTGGCGGCTCTCCCTTCACGGCGCGCCTTTGCTAACATTGACGCTTTGGTCCGTGCGCCGCGCGCGGGAATGCGAGAAGTCCAAGTCACCCCGATGCTACAGATCTACAACAGCCTGACCCGCCAGAAGACCCCCTTCCAGCCGCTCGAGCCCGGCAAGGTGCGCATGTATGTGTGCGGCATGACCGTCTACGACTACTGCCACCTCGGCCACGCCCGGGTGATGGTGGTGTTCGACGTGGTCTATCGCTATCTGCGCGCGCTCGGCTACGAGGTGACCTATGTGCGCAACATCACCGACATCGACGACAAGATCATCCGTCGCGCCGCCGAGAACGATGAATCCTGCGCCGCGCTGACCGAGCGCTTCATCGCCGCGATGCACGAGGATGCCGCCGCGCTCGGCGTGTTGCCGCCGACCAGCGAGCCGCGCGCCACCGCGCACATCGACGAGATCCAGGCGATGGTCGCCACCCTGATCGACAAGGGGCTGGCCTATGCCGCCGACAACGGCGATGTGTACTACGCCGTCTCGCGCTTCCCCGGCTACGGCAAGCTCTCGGGCAAGGACCCGCAGGACCTGCGCGCCGGCGCCCGGGTCGAGATCGGCGAGGCCAAGCGCGACCCGCTCGACTTCGCGCTGTGGAAGGGCGCCAAGCCCGGCGAGCCGAGCTGGTCCTCGCCCTGGGGCGAGGGGCGTCCGGGCTGGCACATCGAGTGCTCGGCGATGAGCACCTGCTGCCTCGGCAACCACTTCGACATCCACGGCGGCGGGGCCGACCTGCAGTTCCCCCACCACGAGAACGAGATCGCCCAGTCCGAAGGGGCCACCGGCGAACCCTTCGCCGAGGTATGGATGCACAACGGCTTCGTGCGTATCAACGAGGAGAAGATGTCGAAGTCGCTCGGCAACTTCTTCACCGTGCGCGAGGTGCTCGAGCGTTTCCGGGCCGAGGAGATCCGCTACTTCATCCTCACCAGTCACTACCGCAGCCCGCTCAACTACGCCGACGAGCAGCTGCAGTCGGCGCGCGGTGCGCTCACCCGCCTCTATACCGCGCTGCGCGGCCTGCCCGAGGCCGAGGCACCGGTCGAGAGCGCGTTCGCCACCCGCTTCGCCGCGGCGATGGACGACGACTTCAACACCCCGGAGGCGCTGGCGGTGCTCTTCGAGCTGGCGCGCGAGGTCAACCGCGCGCGCGATGCCGGCGAGCCGGAGCAGGCCGCTGCGCTCGGCGCCGAGCTGCGCCGTCTCGGGGGCGTGATCGGCATCCTCCAGGACGACCCCGAGCGCTATCTGCGCGGCGGCGACGGCGGCACCGACGGGCTCGACGACGCCGCCATCGAGTCGATGATCGCCCAGCGTCAGGCCGCCCGTGCCGCGCGCGACTGGGCCGAGGCCGACCGGCTGCGCGACGCCCTCACCGAGGCCGGCATCGTCCTCGAGGACGGCGCCCAGGGCACCACCTGGCGGCGCGGTTGAGAGGGAGCGACCAGCCACCAGCCTTCAGCCGCCAGCGGGTGTGATGCCCGAGCGTCGGCGTGAAGGTGAGCCGGTCGCTGACTCGAGCCGCCCATCACCTGGGTTGGGTTGCCATCGGCAACCCAACTAGATGCACCGATCATCCAACCAGCGACGCTGAACCCCCGCATCCCTTTGCGCCCTTCCCGCCTTGGCGGTTCGAACCAGCTTCCAGCGATCAGCTTCCAGCCTCCAGTCGGGGAGGTTGGTGTGCATGATCGGCGATTGACGGGCAAGACGGTATCTTGGCGGTTCAAGCTGTTTGGACGGCTGACGGCTGACGGCTGACGGCTGACGGCTGGAAGCTGAAGGCCCATCCTCCCGAGCACGTCGATTGGGTTGCCCTCGGCAACCCAATCGATGCACCGCTCATCCAACCGACGACGCCCCCCCGCATCCCTTTGCGTCCTCCGCGCCTTTGCGGTTCAAGCCGACTGCCGACTGCCGACTGCCGACTGCCGACTGCCGACTGGCGACTGGCGACTGGCGACTGGACCCGCCCGCGCCCCGTCTACACCAATCCGTGACGGTCCTTCATGTGCAGGTAGACGAGGTTGGAGACCTGGCGGATGACGTCGCCGCGGCTGCGAATCCACTGGGTGTAGTTCTGTGCTCGGGAGGGCCGCTCGATGATGCCGATCATGGTGTAGGCGTGCTTGCGCCCGCGCCGGTCGCGCGCCTCGATGATGCCCATGTTGCCGCACAGCTTGGCCGTCGAGCCGGTCTTGTCGCAGACCTGTAGCGGGTGCGCGATGGCCGAGACCCGGGTGACGATGCGGTCGTTGTTGGGCAGGCACATCAGCCGTCGCAGCTCGGCGCTGTAGGGCAGGCGATCGTTCCAGATGGCGTAGAGGAAGCGGCTGTAGTCGTGCGCCGAGGCCTTGTTGGCGTAGGTGCCGCCGCCCGGCGGGATCTTCTCGATGATACGGGTCTGGCGGAAGATGCCGGGGGCGTGCTGCTTGAGCTCGGCCTCGACGTCGCGCGGACCGCGCCGCCCCCGGTTTGCGCTGACCCGATCGATCAGCCAGTTGGTGGCGCTGTTGCTGCTGCGCTGGATCATCCGCTCCATGTGATGGCGCACATCGTCGTTGTAGCGCACCCGGCTCGATCGCGTGACCTGATAGAAGTAGGCCTGGGCGACGAAGGGCTTGATCATGCTCGCCGCCTGGCGCTGCACGTCCTCGTTGATCGCCACCAGCTTCTTGCCGGTACTGAAGTCGTAGACCGACCAGGAGGTCTGCTCGTTGGGCTGCACGATGCCCTTGCGGCGGAGTCGCTGCACCAGGTCGTTGACCTGGTGGTTGAGCGAGTGATCGCGCGCGGCGGCCTCGACGAAGCTGGGACTGCCGCCGAGCAGGCCGGCCGAGGTGGCGGCGAGTGCGGCGAGGAAGTTGCGACGATCGATGAAGAAGCCGTTGTCGTCGGCAGCCGGCTGCTCGCCGCCGTCCGCGAACTCATACATAACTCGAACCCTCCGAGGCAAGGATTGCATGACGCGGTCGGCGGGGCGCGGCCGCGTGTGTTTCACCGGGCCACGCCTTCCTCGCTGGCGGCGAGCGTCGAGCATGGAGGGGGCCGTGCGTGCCGCCGGTACGAGACGCCGGGCAGGGGTGCGAGGCGTGGCGCCGGCGGGTGTTGTGATGATCGCACTCGTCACGGGCCGTGACGAACCCGCAAAAGGATAGGCGGGCGACATCGAAATGACAAGGAGTGTGCACTAGAAAAGCGCTGATGTCTCAATGCCATCAGCGCGTAACTTGAAGCGGCTTGATATCCCGGGGCGGGATGAGCGCGCGCGCGGCTTATCCCGCAGCCAGACCGCCGAGCAGCAGCCACACCACGGTGGCGGCGGCGATACCGACGAGCGCGGCAAAGAGCGCCCACAGCCGCACCACCTTGAGCTGCGCCTGTAGCGCCGCGAGCCCCTCGGCGACCTCGGCGTGGGCCTGGGTGGCGATCGTCTCGCTCTGCTCCTGGACCTCGCGTCGGGCGGCGACCAGCGCTTGGCGGGTGGTGCGCTCGGCGAGCGGGTCGAGGTGCGCCTGCAGCGCCTGCTCGACCAGGGTCGAGAGCGCCTCGGGCTGGGGGTGGCTGGCGTCGATCATCTCCTCGACCCGGGCGCGCTCGCCCTCGAGTTCGATGCGCAGCAGGTCCGGCAGCAGGTCGGGCAGGGCGGCGCGGATCTGTGCCTGCAGCTCGGCCTCGGAGATATCCTGACGAGCGTCGAGCTGCTGGCGAACCTCGGCGCGCAGCTGCTCGCTGAGATCGCGCCGCAGGTCCTCGAGCAGCGGGGTGAGGGTGCGGGTGATCTGCGCGGAGACGCGGGCATCGAGTTCGGCCATGTCGATGGCCGGTGCGCTGGCCGGCGTGGGGGGGGGCGTGGTCGGTGCCGGTGGCGGTGTCGGTTCCGTCGTGGTGGCCGCGGGCGCGGTGGCCGTCGGCTGGGCGAGGGCCGTGCGCAGCTCCTCGAGGATCTCGGGTAGGCGCTCCGGGGCGACCGACTTGGGCAGCACCCCGAGCACGCCCTTGCGGCGCGCGGTCTCGACGAAGTCGGCCTCTTCGTGCGAGGAGCACATCACCACCGGGATCGCGGCGGTGCGCGGGTTCTGCTTGAGCACCTCGAGCGCCTCGAAGCCGTTGAGCCCGGGCATCATGTGGTCCATCAGGATGGCGTCGGGCAGCTCGCGTTCGAGGATCTCGAAGGCGGCCTCGGCCGAGTCGGCGGTCTCGACCTCGACATCATGGCGTTGGAGCTGGAGCCGCAGCGCATAGCGCGCCGACTTGGAGTCATCGACCAGCAGTATCTTCATCCAATCCTCCGCGAGAAGCCCCGTCCCTTGGGCGGGGTGACGTGCGAATATGGTGTGTCGGCGCGTGCCGGCGGGTGTCGAGCCGCGCGGTGCGGGCTTGGCGCGCCGCGCCCGCGCCCCCATCCGCATTTAGTGTAATGACTGGAGGAGATCCTAGCATGTCTGTCACCGGTGTCGGATTCCAGCTGCATGACACCCCGGAGGCGCTGGCCGAGGTCGTCGCCGCGCGCGTTCTGGAGGCGGCGCGGCGGGCGATCGCCGCGCGCGGACGCTTCGTGCTGGTGGCCGCCGGCGGGCGGACCCCGTTGCAGGTCTATGCGCGGCTGGCGCGCGCACGCAGCGATTGGTCGCGCTGGCTGGTGCTGCACGGCGACGAGCGCTGTCTCCCCGCCGATGATCCGGAGCGCAACAGCCACGCGATCGCCGCCGCCTGGCTCGACCCGGTCGGTCTGCCGCCGCGCAACCACCTGCCGATCCCCGCCGAACTCGGTGCCGAGCCGGCGGCGCGTCGTTACGCCGAGCTGATCGCGCCCTTGCTGCCGTTCGATCTGGTGTTGCTGGGCATGGGCGAGGACGGTCACACCGCGAGCCTGTTCCCCGGGCACGCCATGCCCGAGGATGAGGCGTTGACGATGGCGGTCCATCAGGCCCCCAAGCCGCCCGCCGACCGGGTCAGTCTGACCCCGGGCGCGCTGGCCGCCGGGCGCGAGACGCTGGTGCTGGTCACCGGCGCGGGCAAGCGCGAGGCGCTGATGCGCTGGCGCGCCGGGGCGGGGCTGCCGGTGGCGCGGGTGGCCGAGGCCGCCGGGGCCGAGGTGCTGGTCGACGCGGCGGCCTGGGGATGATCGCGGCGCTGCTGTTTTCCGCTTGCTGCAGCGCGGCTAGAATGCAGGACTTGATCGGGTGACGCCATGGAAGCGACGTCCGTTGATGTGTGACATGCGTCCGGGGATCGGGCGCCGTTCTCTTCCGCGGACGTCGCTGCGCCGGCGTCGCTGGCCGATGCCGATGTGCCCGAACCCATGCCCAGTTCAGCCTCCTTCGTCGCGAGCCTGACTCGCAAGACCCTCGTCGTCTCCATCGCCGCTGCCGTGTTCAGCATGATCACGGTGGTGGTGTTCGATCTCCACGCCCTGCACCAGGAGACCGAGGCGTTGCATGCCTACCATCTGCGCGAGGTCCGCGCCGGGCTGCAGGCGCGGGTCGGCGAGGCGGTGCGTTTCGCCCATTATCAGCGCCAGCTGCTCGCGGTGGAGGCGGCGCGCGGCGCCGAGGCCGCGCGTCTGGAGCGTGAGGCGCAACGCCGGGTGCTGGAATGGCTGGAGATCCGCAACCAGGGCAGCGAGGCGCTGCTGTTTGCCGGGCGCTGGGACGGGATCTCGCTGCTCGGTCCGGTGCGCGGGCGCAACGTGCTCACGGTCACCGATGCCAGCGGACGCCCGGTGGTGCGCGAGCTGATCGCCACGGCCCAGTCCGGCGGCGGTTTCGTCGAGTATCTGATGCCGTCCTTCCCGGGCTGGCGTGCCGCGCCCAAGCTGAGCTATGTCGAGTCGATCGCGCCCTGGGGCTGGTATGTCGGTGCCGGCTGTCTGCTCGATCGCTTCGAGGAGGTGGTCGCGGAGCGTCGTCGCGCCGTCGTTGCCGATCTGCGCGCCAAGCTGCTCACCCTGGCCGTCGGGCTGGTGCTGATCCTGCTCGTCGTGCTGGTGCTGGCATGGCGTGTCGGGCGTGATGCCCGCGCCGATGTCGTCGCCTTCGTACGCTTCTTCGCCCGCGCCGGCAGCGATCCCGAGCTGGCGCTGCAACCGGTACGGATGCGTTTTCGCGAGTCGGCGCTGATCGCCCGCGCCGCCGCGCGCATGCTCGATCGCAAGCGCGCCGCCGAGCGCGCGCTGCGTGAGAGCGAGGGCCGATTCCGCACCCTGGTCGAGGTGCAGCAGTACGCGGTCATGGAGATCGATCTCGACGGCGTGATCCGGTATGTCAACCCGGCCACCTCGCGGCTGCTCGGCTACCGCCGCGATGCGCTGGTGGGGATGCACGCCACCGAGCTGGTCGTTGCCGAGGAGCGCACCAGGCTTGCCGAGGATCTGCGTCGTTTCGCCCGGCTGCAGCCGCCGCCGACGACCTATTTCAACCGCAACTTCACCCGCGACGGTCGGGTCATCGATCTGCAGGTGGAGTGGAACTACCGGCGCGATGCGCAGGGCCGGGTGATCGGCTTCGTCAGCGTCGCCCACGACATCACCGACTATCATCGCTCGCGGACCCTGCTCGACGGGCGCAACCGGGTGCTCGAACTGCTCGCCCGTGGCCGCCCCCAGCAGGAGGCGTTGGAGGCGATCATCGACTATATCGATCGGGTCTCGCCACGGACCCTGTGTGCGATCTATCGCTATGAGCCATCGACCCGGACGCTTCACAATGCCGCCGCCCGCGGTCTGCCCGAGCACTTTCGGCGCTCCGCCGAGGGGCTGGTGGTCGGGCCGGGCGTGGGTTCCTGCGGCCATGCGGTGAGCCAGGGCAGGCGGGTCGTGGTCACCGATCTGCTGTCGCACCCCTTCTGGCGCTCGTCGCGCGACCTGGTGCTGAGTACCGAGCTGCGTGCCTGCTGGTCGCAGCCGATCATCGCCCCCGACGGTGTGGTGCTCGGCACCTTCGCGATCTATGCCACCGAGGTCTCGGTGCCCAGCGACGAGGACATCGAACTGATCGAGTCGGCGGCCGACCTGGCGGCGATCGTGATGGAGCACGCCCGGGTCGAGCGCGCCACCCGCCAGGCCGAGGAGCGCGCGCGGCTGCTGCTCGACTCGAGCACCGAGGGGGTGTTCGGACTCGACCCCGAGGCGCGCGCGACCTTCGTCAATCCGGCCGCCGCGCGGCTGCTCGGCATCCCGGCCGAGCAGCTCACCGGGCGCGCCATCCACGCCCTGATCCATCACTCGCACCCCGACGGCAGTGCGATCGGCGAGACCGACACCCCGATGCTGCGGGCGATGCGCGAGGGCCGCGCCTATCACGTCAGCGACGCGGTGTTCTGGCGCGGCGACGGCAGTCACTTCCCGGTCGAGTACTGGTCGACCCCGATCCTGCGCGAGGGGCGGATCGAGGGTGCGGTGGTGACCTTCCACGACATCAGCGAGCGCAAGCGCGTCGAGGCCGAGATCCAGCACCTGGCCTTCCACGACGGGCTCACCGGGCTGCCCAACCGGATGCTGTTCAAGGAGGAGGTGGACCGGGCGCTGGCGCTGCTCAGGCGCTCGGGCCAGCGTTTCGCGCTGCACATGCTTGATCTCGACCACTTCAAGGACGTCAACGACAGCCTCGGCCATCCGGTCGGCGACGAGCTGCTGTGTGCGGTGGCGCGGCGCATCAGCGAGGTGGTCCGCGCCAGCGACGTCTTCGCCCGTTTCGGCGGCGACGAGTTCGCGCTGCTGCAGGTGCCGATCACGCACCCCGGCGAGGCCGCGGCGCTGGCCGAGAAGGTGGTGGCCTGCTTTACCGACACCTTCGCCCTCGCCGACTGCGCGATCAGCACCAACACCAGCATCGGCATCGCCGTGGCCGACCGCCACGACCTCGACGTCGATGACCTGATCGCGCGCGCCGACGTCGCCCTCTACAAGGCCAAGGAGGCGGGGCGCGGCACCCATGCCTTCTTCGCCGATGCGATGACCGAGCAGCTGCGCCACGAGATCCAGATCGCCTCGGAGCTGGTGCGCGCGCTCGAGCGCGACGAGCTGTGGCTGCACTACCAGCCGCAGGTCGATCTGCGCAGCGGCGCGCTGGTCGGGGTCGAGGCACTGGTGCGCTGGCGCCATCCCGAGCGCGGGTTGCTCCACCCCGGCGCCTTCATCGAGGTCGCCGAGCGGCGCGGCATGATCCGCCCGATCTCGGCCTGGGTGCTGGAGGCGGTGTGTCGGCAGGCGCGCGCGTGGCGCGAGCGCGGGCTGGTCTTCGGGCGGGTGGCGGTCAATCTGTGCGCCGAGCAGGTCGGCGACGAGGCCTTCGCCGAGCAGATCCTGGCGGTGCTCGAACGCACCGGTGCGCGGCCCGATGAGCTGGAGCTGGAGTTCACCGAGACGGTGCTGATCCAGGCCGATGCCCGCACCCAGGCCGACATCATCCGTCTCTCCGAGATCGGCGTGCGCTTCGCCATCGACGACTTCGGCACCGGCTTCTCGTCGCTGCAGTATCTGCGCAACCTGCGCACCGACAAGATCAAGATCGACCGCGAGTTCGTCAAGGACGTCACCCACAACCCCAGCGACGCCGAGATCGTCAAGGCGACCATCGCACTCGGCGTCGCGCTCGGCCTCGAGACCATCGCCGAGGGCGTCGAGACCGAGGCGCAGGCGGCCTTCCTGCGCGGTCACGGCTGTCACCAGGTGCAGGGCTTCCTCTACGCCCGCCCGCTCGACCCCGAGGTGCTCGAGCGCGACTGGCTCAGTCGCGCCGCGCCGACGCCTCGTGCTGCAGACGGCGCCTGAGCGCCGCCGGTGAGTCGGTGCGCCGGGCGAGCAGGTCGTAGGCCACCGGCACCACGAACAGGGTGAACAGGGTCGCGGCGATCACCCCGGCGAGGATCACCGTGCCGATCACCACCCGGGTCTCGGCCCCGGCGCCGCTCGAGAGCAGCAGCGGCACGGCGCCGGCGGCGGTGGTGATGCCGGTCATCACGATCGGGCGCAGGCGCACGTCGGCCGCCTCGGTGAGCGCGGCGCGGAACTCGCGTCCCTGATCGCGCAGCTGGTTGGCGAACTCGACGATGAGGATGCCGTTCTTGGCCGCCAGCCCGACCAGCATGATCAGCCCGATCTGGCTGTAGATGTTGAGCGTCTGCCCGCTCAGCCACAGCCCGCCGAGCGCCCCGGCCATCGCCAGCGGCACGGTGAGCATGATCACCAGCGGGTGGATCCAGCTCTCGAACTGCGCCGCCAGCACCAGGAACACCACCAGCACCCCGAGCCCGAACACCAGCGCCATGCCCGCCGCGCCGCTGCGCAGGTCGCGGCTCTCGCCGCGGTAGTCGATGCGCGCGTGCTCGGGCAGCAGCGCGGCGGCGCGGGCATCGAGCGCGTCGAGCGCCGCGCCGAGCGAGACCCCGGGGGCGAGGTTGGCCGAGAGGGTGATGGCGCGCATGCGGTTGTAGCGGTTGAGCTGCTGGGAGTCGGCCTGCTCGCTGACCCGCACCAGGTTGGAGAGCGGGATCAGGGCGTCGCCGTGGGCCGAGCGCACATAGAGGTTCTCCAGACTGCCGGGGGTGCGCTGGCTGTCGCGCTCGCCCTCGAGGATGACGTCGTACTCCTCGCCGTCGTCGAGATAGGTGGTGACCTGACGCGAGCCGAGCATGGTCTCGAGGGTGCGCCCGATGGTCTCGATACGCACCCCGAGGTCGGCGGCGCGGTCGTAGTCGATCGCCACGCGCAACTGCGGCTTGGTCTCCTTGTAGTCCCAGTCGAGCCCGACCAGGCCGGGGTTGTCGGTCTCGATCGACTCGACCAGGGCGTCGCGCCACGCGGCCAGCTCGTCGTAGGTGCCGCCGCCGATGACGAACTGCACCGGCTTCTGGATGCGCGCGCCGAAGCCCTGGCGCATCACCGGGAAGGCGCGCACCCCGGGCAGGTCGGCAAGCCGCGCGCGCACCTCGTCCATGATCACCCAGCCCGAGCGGCGCGCATCGAAGCCGGCGAGCACCATGATCACGATCCCCGAGTTGTAGCGCTCCAGGGTGCCGAAGGCGCGCGGCGCGCGCACCAGCACGCGGATCGCCTCGCCCGACTCGGCATAGGGCAGCAGGCGGCGCTCGATCTCGTCCATGTACTCCTCCATGTAGGAGAAGGAGGCGCCCTCGGGACCATTGACCAGCACGAAGAAGGCGCCGCGATCCTCCTTCGGGGTGTACTCCTGGGGCAGCCGGTCGAGCAGCCAGGCGGCGCCGCCGAGGGTCAGCGCGAAGGCCAGTCCGACCACCCAGGGGCGCGCGAGCAGCACCCCGAGCAGCCGCGCGTAGCCGCGGCGCAGCCAGACGAAGCCGCGGTCGACGGCGCAGGCCAGTGCGCCGGGCTGGTGGCTTGCGGGCAGGATCTGCGCGGCCAGGCTCGCCGAGAGGGTGAGCGCGACCAGCGAGGAGAAGGCCACCGCCGCGGCCATGGTCAGCGCGAACTCGCCGAACAGCCGCCCCAGGTCGCCCTCGAGGAAGGCGATCGGCACGAACACCGAGATCAGCACCAGGGTGGTGGCGATCACCGCGAAGCCGACCTGACGGGCGCCGCGATAGGCCGCCACCAGCGGGCTCTCGCCATACTCCTCGATACGGCGGTGGATGTTCTCGAGCACCACGATGGCGTCGTCGACCACCAGCCCGATGGCCAGCACCAGCGCCAGCAGGGTGAGGATGTTGACCGAGAAGCCGAGCGCGAGCAGCACGGTGAAGGTGGCGATCAGCGACACCGGCACCGTCACCGCCGGCACCAGCATCGCGCGCACGCTGCCGAGAAACAGATAGATCACCAGCACCACCAGCGCGATGGCGATCGCCAGCGTCTTGTAGACCTCGGCGATGGCCTCGGCGACGAACACCGAGGAGTCGTAGCTCTGGCGGATCACCATGCCCTCGGGCAGGCTGGTGTTGAGCCGGCGCATCTCGGCCTTGGCGCGCTCGGCCACGGCGAGGGTGTTGGCCGTCGACTGCTTGATGATGCCGAGCCCGACCATGGCCACGCCGTTGCCGCGAAACAGCGTGCGGTCCTCCTCGGTGCCGCGCTCGATCCGGGCGATGTCGCCGAGACGTACCAGATGACCGTCGTCGCCGCGCGTCACCACCAGCCGGGCGAAGTCCTCGGCGGTGGCGAAGGCGCGGCTCAGGCGCACGCTGAACTGACGGTCGCGCGACTCGATGCTGCCGGCGGGCAGCTCCAGGTTCTCGGCGCGCAGCGCCTGCTCGACGTCGGCCACGGTGAGCCCGCGCGCGGCCAGCGCGTTGCGGTCGAGCCAGATGCGCATGGCATAGACCTGGGCGCCGCCGACGCGCACCCGCGCCACCCCGTCGAGCACCGAGAGCCGATCGACCAGATAGCGCCGGGCATAGTCGGTGAGCGCCGGCACGCTCAACCCCTCGGCGGTGAGGTTGAGCCACATGATCACGTCTTCGTTGCTGTCGACCTTCTGGATCTCGGGCGGCTCGGCCTCGTCGGGGAGCTGGTCGAGCACGCCGGAGACGCGGTCGCGGATGTCGTTGGCCGCGCCGTCGATGTCGCGATCGGTGGTGAACTCGACGGTGATGGTCGAGCGCCCGTCCTCGCTGCTCGACTCCAGGGTGCGGATGCCCTCGACCCCGGCGATACGATCCTCGATCAGCCGGGTGATGCGGGTCTCGACGACGCTGGCCGCGGCCCCCGGATAGCCGGTCTCGATCGACACCACCGGCGGATCGATGTCGGGGTACTCGCGCAGCGCCAGACGGTCGAAGGAGACCAGCCCGAAGACCACCAGCAGCAGCGCGAAGACCGTGGCCAGCACCGGGCGGGTGACGGCGAGATCGGAGAGGATCACGTCTCCGACTCCTCGAGCAGCCTCTGCAGCGGCGCATCGCCCGTATCGACGGCGAGCACCCGCACCTCGGCGCCGGGACGCACCCGCTGGTGGCCATCGGTGATCACCCGCTCGCCGACGTCCAGCCCGTCGCGGATCTCGACGGCGCCGGGACGGCGGATGCCGATGTGCACCTCACGCTGCTCGGCCACCGTCCGTCCGGTCCCGTCGGTCGCGACCACCAGCACGAAGTGACGCTGACCGCGTTGCAGGAGCGCCGCCTCCGGCACCACCACCGCCGTGTGCGGATCGAACAGCAGCTCCAGACGCATCAGCAGCCCCGGGCGCAACCGCCGCTCGGGGTTGGGCAGGATGGCGCGCACCAGCACCGCGCGGGTCACCGGGTCGACCCGGCTGTCGACGCCGCGCACCTCGCCGACGAACACCCGCTCGCCATGGGCGCGGGTGCGCGCCTCGACCCGCAGCCCCGGGGTGAGCCCGGCGAGATAGCGGCTGGGCACGGTGAAGTCGAGCTTCATCTCGGCGTCGTCGTCGAGGGTGGTGATCGGGTCGCCGGGCTCGACCAGGGCGCCGGGGCTGACCTGACGCAGCCCCAGCACCCCGGCGAAGGGGGCGCGGATGACGCGGTCGGCCAGCCGCGACTCGAGCGCCACCAGCACCGCGCGGCTGGTCTCGAGGTCGCGCTGGCGCTCGTCGAGCAGCGACACGGCGGCCGAGTCCTGGGCGACCAGGGCGTTCACCCGACGGTACTGGCGCTCGGCCTCGGCGCGGCGCGCCTGCGCCTCCTCGAGCAGCGCCTGTTCCTCGGCGCTGGTCAGCTCCACCAGCAGCGCGCCGCGCTCGACGCGCTGGCCGTCGTCGAAGTGCAGCGCGGCGATGGTCTCGGTGACCCTGGAGGTGATCATCACCGACTCGTTGGCGCGCAGCGTGCCGAGCGCCTCGACGCGCTCGGCCAGTTCGGTCTGCGCGGCGGTGGCCACGATCACCCCGCTCGGCGGCGCCGCGGCGAGGAGCGGCGCGACGCACAGCAGCGTCAGCAGCAGCGGCAATGGGTGGGGCGGGGGGGCGCGGTGCGGTACGGGCATGACGTCGATCCTGTGACGGCTGGGGCGGTGGCGCGGGTGTCGCTGCACCGGTCTCACCCCGAGTGAGGCAGTGCCGGCGAGCAATGGTTCAGCGCGCGGGCGCGGTCGACTCCCTTTCGCCCGGGGTGGAAATTTGCAATCCTAACGCGCCGTCCGGGTGCTCGCCACAGAGACCGGCGTCGCCGTCAGGCGGGCCCCGCGGCAGGTTCCGGCGGACCCCGCGGCGCGGTCCGGCCGGTTGGGGACCGGTGCGTCTCGCCCGGTCGCGACCCGAACGCGATGGATGCCATGATCACCCTGACCCTCAACGGCGAGCCGGTGCGGCTCGATCTCGACCCCGACATGCCCCTGCTGTGGGCGCTGCGCGATCATCTCGGGCTGACCGGCACCCGCTTCGGCTGCGGCGAGGGCGAGTGCGGCGCCTGCACCGTGCACCTCGACGGCGAGCCGGTGCGCTCCTGCGGCGTGACCCTGGGCGAGGTCGCGGGGCGCGAGGTGACCACCATCGAGGGGCTCTCGCCCGACGGTCGTCACCCGCTGCAGCTGGCCTGGATCGTCGAGGAGGTGCCGCAGTGCGGCTACTGCCAGTCCGGCCAGCTGATGAGCGCCGCGGCGCTGCTCGCCGCGCACCCGCAGCCGAGCCCCGGGCAGATCGACGCGGCCATGTCCGGGGTGTTGTGCCGTTGCGGCAGCTATGCGCGTATCCGCCGCGCCATCCAGCGCGCGGCCAACCCCGAGGTGCACAATGGTTGATGCCGATCCCGGTCTCCGGCTGAGTCGCCGCGCCCTGCTCAGGCTCGGCCTGCTCGCCGGTGGCGGTCTGGTGCTCGGCATCGGTGCCGCCGACGCCGAGCAGACGGACACGCCCGACGATGCTGCGAGCACGTTCGCCCCCGGCGCCTGGCTGCGTCTCCACGGCGATGGTCGGGTGGTGCTGATGCTGGCGCGCTCGGAGATGGGCCAGGGGGTGACCAGCGCGCTGCCGATGCTGGTGGCCGAGGAGCTGGAGGTCGGACTCGACCAGCTCGAACTCGAACCGGCGCCGGTGGCGCCGGACTATGTCAATCGTCTGCTCGGCGAGCAGGCCACCGGCTGCAGCACCTCGGTGCGCGATGCCTGGGGACCGCTGCGCGAGGCCGGCGCGGTGGCGCGGACCCTGCTCGTGCGCGCCGCCGCCGCACGCTGGGGGGTCGCCCCGGAGGCGTGCCGGGCGCACCGGGGCGCGGTCCATCACCCCGACGGCGAGACCCGGCTCGGCTATGGCGCGCTGGCCGAGGCGGCGGCGCGGTTGCCGCTGCCGGAGTCGGTGGCGCTCAAGGCGCCCGCGCAGTGGCGACTGATCGGTACCCCGCAGCACCGGCTCGACACCCCGGACAAGGTGGTGGGCGCGGCGCGCTACGGGCTCGACGTGCGGCTGCCGGGGATGCGCTATGCCAGCGTGGCGCGTTGTCCGCTCAGCGGCGCGCGGGTCAGCGCCTGGCGCGCCGATGCCGCGCGCGCGGTGCCGGGGGTGGAGGCGGTGCTGGCGGTGCGGCACGGTGTCGCGGTGGTGGCGCGCGATACCTGGAGTCTGCTGCGCGGGCGCGCCGCGCTGGAGATCGATTGCGATCCCGCGGCCGATCCCGCGGCCGATCAGGCGCGGATGGAGACGCGGCTGCGTTCGCGCCTCGATGCGCACGGCGCGGCGCTGGCCGAGTCGCGCGGCGATGCGCTGGCCGTGCTCGAACAGGCCGAGCGGGTGGTCGAGGCCGACTACAGCCTGCCCTTCCTCGCCCATGTCTGCATGGAGCCGATGAACTGCACCGCCGAGGTCAGTGCCGAGCGCTGTGTGATCCATGTCCCCACCCAGGCCCAGCAACGGGTGCTGGAGACGGCGCAGCGCATCACCGGGCTCGCGCCCGAGCGCATCGAGGTGCGCACCACCCTGCTCGGCGGCGGCTTCGGTCGTCGGGTCGAGCAGGATTTCGTCGCCGACGCCGTGGAGCTGGCGCAGCGGCTCGGGCGACCGGTGCAGGTGGTGTGGACCCGCGCCGACGATCTCACCCAGGATCACTACCGCCCGATGACCTGTCACCGGCTGCGCGCCACCCTCGACGCCGAGGGCCTGCCGCGCGCCTGGTATCACCGTATCGTCGGTCCCTCGGTGCTGGCGCGGCTGGCGCCCGATGAGATCGCCGACGGGCTCGACCCGACCCTGGTCGAGGGCGCCACCGCGCTGCCCTACGCACTGCCGGCGCTGCGCGTCGAGTACCGTCGCGCCGATCTGCCGGTCTCGCTCGGGCTGTGGCGCGGCGGCGCGCGGGCGCACAACGCGCATGTCGTCGAGTGCTTCCTCGACGAACTGGCCGCGGCCACCGGTCGCGATCCGCTGGCGCTGCGTCTGGCGCTGCTCGAGGACCAGCCGCGCGCGCGCGCGGTGCTCGAGCGCGTCGCCGCGCTGGCCGGCTGGTCGCAGCCGCCGGCCCCGGGTCACGGACGCGGCATCGCGCTGGCCACCGGTTACGACAGTCTGGTCGCCCAGGTCGTCGAGGTGGCGCCTCGCGCCGCGGGCGACGGGCTGCGGGTGGCGCGGGTGTGGTGCGTGGTCGACTGTGGCCTGGCGGTCGACCCCGACGGGGTGTGCGCGCAGATGGAGGGGGGCATCGCCTTCGGCCTGAGCGTTGCGCTCGGCGAGCGCATCAGCTTCGCCGCCGGGCGGGTCGAGCAGCGCGCGCTCGCCGACTATCGGCTGCTGCGTCTCGACGAGATGCCCGAGGTCGAGGTCGAGCTGATCGCCGGTGCCGCGACCCCGGGCGGGGTGGGGGATCTGGGGCCGCTGGCGCTCTCCCCGGCGCTGGCTGCGGCGATCGCGGCGGCCGGGGGCGAGCGTCAGCGAGCGCTGCCGCTGCGCCTGGGCTGAGCGGAGGTTCAGGCGGCGAGCGCGGCGGCCTGGCGCTGCATCTTGTTGACGATGGCGAAGACGCCGACGTGACGGTTGGGGCTGAGGTGCTCGTCGAGCGCCAGCCCGGTGAACAGGTCGTCGACGTCGAGCGCGGCGATCTCCTCGGCGCTGCGGTTGGAGAACAGCCCGACGAGCAGCGCCACCACGCCCTTGATGATGGCGGTGTCGCAGTCGCCGGCATAGACCAGCCGTCCGCCCTCGGCGGGGCGGGCGACGACGTGCACCAGACTCATGCACTCGACCACGCGGTTGTCCTCGGTCTTGTCGGCGGGGTCCATCGCCGGGAGGCGCTCGCCGAGTTCGACCAGGTACTGATAGCGCTGGTCCCAGTCGTCGAGCAGGTCGAAGTCGTCGATGATGGCCTGGATGGCGGCGTCTTGATGCATGGTGGATCGCTGCGGTTGGTTGCTGGGGTCGGTCGCGCGGGGCGCGCGGCCGACCGAGTCTACCGGATCCGTGCTAGACGCTGAAGGACTCGCCGCAGCCGCACTGGTCCTTGACGTTGGGGTTGCGGAACTCGAAGCCGAGGTTGAGCAGGCTCGAGCGCACGAAGTCGATCTCGGTGCCGTCGATGTGCGCGAGGCTCTGGTCGTCGACCACGATCTTGATGCCGTGGCTCTCGAACACCTGATCGGTGGGCGCGACGGCGTCGGCGTAGTCGACCTCGTAGGCGAAGCCCGAGCAGCCGCTCTTGCGCGTCGCCACCCGCAGCCCGACCCCCTGTCCGCGTTGCTCGATCATCCGGGAGACGTGGCGCGCGGCCGCCTCGGTCAGGGTGACTGCCATGGTTGCTTACCTCATCTGGCTTGTACTGAAGCGTTGAGCCTAGATGGGCGCCGACCGGCGGGGTTTTCAATCCTCGTCGGCGCGCTCAGGCCACCCGGGTGAGCGCCGGGCGGGCAGCGGAGCGCGGCGGCGATCTCGTCGACATCGGCTATATCGAGCGCGACGAGATCCGGCCGTGGGTCGCCGCCGCGTTCGATCTCGCGCAACTGCGCGAGGCGCAGCGCGCCTTTCTCGACAAGCAGCACGTCGGCAGGATCGTGATCCGCGTCGCTCATCCGGAGATCGCGCGCTGAGCGCGACGTCGGTCGCTAGTGACGCTGGTCGTCGACGTCGATGTCGGCGATCGTCGCCATCTCCAGCAGGCCGCGCATCAGCACCGCGCGCGCCGGCGTCTCCAGGGTCTCGATCAGCGCCTGCTTGTCCTCCGGGCTCAGTGGCAGGTGGGCGCAGAGCAGGTTGACCAGGTCGGTGTCGGGCATCTGCTCGAGGTCCTGCCACGGCACCTCGACGCGGCGTACCTGACAGTAGCGCTCGAGCGCGACGAGAAAGGGGCGTCGCTCGGCGATCGCGCCGGACACCGGCTCGTCGAGATCGGCGGCAAAGTCCCGCCACTCGGGCGCCACCCGGCGGTAGCCGGCGCGCTCGGCGAGTTCGCCGGTGACGCGGAAGCGACACACCCCGGTGAGCACCAGCACGATGCGCCCATCGCTGGTCTCGCTGTAGCTGGTGATGCGCCCGGCGCAGCCGACCGGATGGAGCGGGGCGGGCGTCGGCGTCTCGTCCTCGCCCGGCGTCTCCTGCGGCTGGATCATGCCAAGCAGGTGATCGGCGGCGAGGACGTCATTGATCATGCGCAGATAGCGTGGCTCGAAGATATTGAGCGGGAGTTGCACGCCCGGCATCAGCACCGCGCCGGGGAGGGGGAAGACCGCGAGTTCCGTCGGCAGGTCGGCGAACTTGGGGAAGAAGGGGGTGCGCGTCATCTCACTGCTCCGGGGTTCGGTGGACGTGCCCCGCGCCGCGGGCGGAGCGCGCCGCGAATCGGGTTGTACAGCGAGCACATTGGGGTGTGTGCGTCGCATCCCCAGCCTTGCGGCATCGGGTTTGGATTCTTCGGCGGTGACCGCACACTCAGGGATCGAGGTCCGCAGGCGGTGTGACCGAGGTCCGCCGTCGTCCCACCTGCAGCCGAAGCGAGGACGAGATGCACCCAACACCAACGGATGGCGCGCGCGCCGGGCTCGCGGACGAGTTCCGCCGGGTCCGCGCCCTTACCGAACACCTCTGCGAACCGCTCGCCATCGAGGATTACGGCCTCCAGGTCGTCCCCGAGGCCAGCCCGCCGAAGTGGCACCTGGCCCATGTCTCCTGGTTCTACGAGACCTTCCTGCTGCTGCCGTCGCTCGATGGCTATCGCCCCTTCGATCCGCGCTTCGCGCATCTGTTCAACAGCTACTACGAGCAGACCGGCAGCGGCTTCTGGCCGCGCGCCGAGCGTGGGCTGCTGTCGCGCCCCCGGGTCGAGGAGGTCTACGACTATCGCCGCCATGTCGACGCGGCCATGCTGCGCCTGATCGAGTGCTGCGACGCCGAGCGCTGGGCGCGCGTCGAGCTGCGCCTGCGCATCGGGCTCAATCACGAGCAGCAGCACCAGGAGCTGTTGCTCACCGACATCAAGCGCAACCTCGCCCACAACCCGCTGCGCCCGGCCTATCGCGCCGATCTCGCGGCGCCGCCGCCGGGCGTGCCCGAGCCGCTCGACTGGGTGTCGTTCGACGGCGGGCTGGTCGAGATCGGCGCCGGGCCCGAGGGCTTCGCCTACGACAACGAGCGCCCGCGCCATCGCGCCTTCCTCGAACCCTTCGCGCTCGCCGACCGGTTGGTGAGCAACGCCGAGTTCCTCGCCTTCGTCGAGGACGGCGGCTATCGCGATCCCGCCCACTGGCTCTCCGACGGCTGGGCGCGGGTACGCGCCGAGGGTTGGGAGGCGCCGCTCTACTGGGAGCGGGTCGACGGTCAGTGGCAGACGCTGACGCTCGGCGGCATGCGCCCGCTCGACCCCGCCGAGCCGGTCTGTCATGTCAGCTATTACGAGGCCGATGCCTACGCCAGCTGGGCGGGCAAGTCGCTGCCGACCGAGGCGCAGTGGGAGCACGCCGCCGCCGGTGTCGAACGCGCCGGCAACTTCCTCGACAGCGCTCTGCTCCATCCCCGTCCGGCGCGCGGCAGCGGGTTGCGCCAGCTCTTCGGCGATCTCTGGGAGTGGACCGCCTCGGCCTATCTCGCCTATCCCGGCTATCGCGCCCCCGGCGGCGCGATCGGCGAGTACAACGGCAAGTTCATGTGCAACCAGATGGTGCTGCGCGGCGGCTCCTGCGTGAGTTCGCGCGACCATCTGCGGCTCAGTTATCGCAACTTCTTCTATCCCCACGAACGCTGGCAGTTCAAGGGATTCAGACTCGCGGAGGTCGAATGATGAACATCGCCGCCACGCTCGCCACCGGATCGCGCCCGCCTCGCTCGGGGGGCGCGCCGGGAGTGCGCTTCTTCGATGCCCACCCGACCCCGGATGACCTGCGTGCCGAGGTCCTCGCCGGGCTCGCGGGCAGCCCCAAGCGGCTCTCGCCCAAGCTCTTCTATGACGCGCGCGGCTCGCAACTGTTCGACGCCATCACCGAGCTGCCCGAGTACTATCCGACCCGCACCGAGATCGGGATCCTCTGCGATCACGGCGAGGAGATGGCCGACCTGCTCGGGCGCGGCCGGGTGCTGCTCGAACTCGGCAGCGGCAGCAGCCTCAAGATCCGCATCCTGCTCGCCGCGCTCGAACCCGAGATCTACATCCCTATCGACATCTCCCGCGAGCACCTGCGCGCCTCCGCCGAATCGCTCGCCGAGCACTTCCCGGCGCTGGCCATCCATGCCACCTGCGCCGATTATTCCGTCCCCTTCGAGCTGCCGATCGAGGGCGATCGAGAGGGCCTGGCGGCCTTCTTCCCCGGGTCGAGCATCGGCAACTTCGAGCCCGAGGCGGCGCGCGCCCTGCTCCTGCGGGTGGCGGCGCTGGTGGGGATCGGCGGGCGGTTGCTGATCGGCGTCGATCTGCGCAAGGAGCGCGCCGTGCTGGAGGCGGCCTATGACGACGCCCAGGGGGTGACCGCGGCCTTCAATCGCAATCTGCTCGAACGGCTCAACCGCGAACTCGACGCCGACTTCGACCTCGATGCCTTCGTCCATCGCGCCCGCTACGACGACGTCCAGGGGCGCGTCGAGATGTATCTGGAGAGCCTGCGCGAGCAGACCGTGACCGTCGCCGGGCAGCGCTTCGTCTTCGCCGCCGGCGAGACCATCCACACCGAGAACTCCTACAAGTACGACATCGCCGGCTTCCACCAGCTGGCCGCCGGCGCGGGCTTCGTCCCCGAGCGGGTGTGGACCGACCCGCACCGGCTGTTCAGCGTGCACTGTCTGCGCGTCGAGGCCTGCTGAGGGGCTCAGCGCCCGCCGTAGGCCAGGTCCTGGCCGGCGATGGTACGCTCGAGCCGGTCGATCGCCCGGGCGTAGCCGCGGGCGAGGGCGTCGAGGGTCTCGGCGCGCCCGGCGTGCCAGGCGCGTGCGGCGAAGCCCTCGAGCAGCGCGGCGTGGATGCGTCCCTGGTGCAGCCGCAGTCGGTCGGCATTGCCGTGGGCGCGGTGCAGCCGGGCGAGCAGGGCGATCTCGCCGAGCGCCTCGCGATGCGCGGCGCGGTGGTGATAGAGCCGGGCGAGGACGGGGTCGTCGCAGGCGCGGGCGATCGCGCGCAGCCGCTCGGCGCCAGCCTCGGGGTGGGCGAAGGGCTGGTGACAGGCGGGCGTCTCGGCCCGCGGCTGGGGCAGGACGCCGAGCAGACAGCAGAGCAGCGCGAACGTGGCGGCGGGGTGGGGCATGGGCACGACTCCGACGGGGTAAGGCTATACCCGAGTAAAGCACACGGGTAAGGGTTTCGAAACAGGATCGTCATCTTTCTCGCAGGACGCCGCCGGCGCGGCCCCGAGCTTGCGTTTCCCGCCGTCGCGGTCGATGCTGACGGTGGCCGCGCGGCCTGGACGCCCGCGCCCGTGCCCCCGGCGGCAGTGCCGCACCATCCCCCGGAGCCAAGCTGATGAACGAGACCGTGGACGACCCCGTGCTCGAGCACGACATCGAGCTGTTCACCCGGCTGCTCGGCGACGTGCTGCGCGAGCACAGTCGCAAGCGCGTGCTGGTGGTGGTCGAGCGCCTGCGCGAGGGCTTCATGCAGCTGCGCGAGGGCGAGGACGAGACGCTGCGCGCGCGTCTGCGGGCGCGCATCGAGGGGCTCGACCCGCAGACCCTGGCCGAGGTGATCCGCGCCTTTGCGATCTATTTCGGTCTGGTCAACACCGCCGAGGAGCTCAACGCCCATCTCCGGCGCATGGCGCGCGTCTCCTCCGGCGAGCGGCTGTGGCGCGGCTCCTTCGACGACACCGTGCGTCGGCTCGCCGCCGACGGGGTGGCGCCCGCGCCCTTCCAGAGCCTGCTCGAGCACCTGGTCTATCTGCCGGTGTTCACCGCGCATCCCACCGAGGCGCGGCGGCGCACCATCGCCGAGATCTTCCGCCGCATCTTCCTCGCCGGTCAGGACCTGCACCGGCATCGGCTCAACGACGAGGAGCGCGAGGACAAGCTCGCCGAGATCCGCGCCCAGATCCAGATCCTGTGGAAGACCGACGAGGTGCGGGTGCACAAGCCGCAGGTCACCGACGAGGTGCGCCAGGGGCTCTATTTCTTCCGCGAGTCGCTGTTTGGCGCCGTGCCCGAGGTCTATCGCATCCTCGAGAAGGCGGTGCGCCGGGTCCACGGCGCCGAGACCGCCGCGGCGGTGCCGAGCCTGATGCGCTTCGGCTCGTGGATCGGCGGCGATCGCGACGGCAACCCCTTCGTGCGCCCCGAGACCACCGAGCTGGCGGTGCGGATGCACGCCGAGCTGGTGCTCGAGCACTATCTCGAACGGGTGGGGCGGTTGCAGCGCATGCTCAGCCACTCCAGCGCGTTGTGCGAGCCCGCGCCGGCCTTCCTCGACAGCCTCGACGCCGACGAGGACTACTGGGTCGAGACCATGGGGCAGAGCCTGCGCCGCTTCCTCAACGAGCCCTACCGGCGCAAGCTGGCGATGATCGCCCACCGGCTCGAGGCCAACCTGGCGCGGGTGCGCGCCCGTCTCGCCGAGGCCGAGACGCTGCCGGCGGCCGGGTATTGCGATGCCCGCGCCTTTCTCGTCGATCTTCAGCTGATCCGCGACTCGCTGGTCCATCACGGCGATGCCAGCGCCGCCGCCGGGCCGCTCCACGACCTGATCCGTCTGGTCGAGACCTTCGGCTTCCATCTGGTGCAGCTCGATCTGCGCCAGGAGTCGAGCCGCCATACCGAGGCGGTGGCCGAGCTGTTCGCCCGCCAGCCCGGCGCGCCCTACTATCTCGCCTTCGACGAGTCGCAGCGCCTGCTCGCCCTGGCCGAGGCGATCGCCCATCCCCAGCCCTTTGTCATCGACAAGGCGACCCTCGGCGCGGCCACCCGCGAGACCCTGGAGACCTTCGAGACCATCGCCCGGGCGCGCGCCGAGGTCGGCGAGCAGGCAATCGGCCAGTACGTGATCTCGATGACCCACGAGGCCAGTCACGTGCTCGAGGTGATGCTGCTGGCGCGCCTGGCGGGGCTCGCCGGGCACGATCGTCAGGGCTGGTTCTGCACCCTGCAGATCGCGCCGCTGTTCGAGACCATCGACGACCTGGCGCGGATCGATGCGGTGATGGGGCGGCTGTTCACCGACCCCACCTATCGCGCGCTGTTGCGCGCCTCGGGCGATCAGCAGGAGGTGATGCTCGGCTATTCCGACTCCTGCAAGGACGGCGGCATCCTCGCCTCGGGCTGGCGGCTCTACGAGGCCCAGCGCAAGGTGATCGCGCTCGCCGACGAGCACGGCGTGGCCTGCCGTCTGTTCCACGGTCGCGGCGGCACCGTGGGGCGCGGCGGCGGCCCGACCCACGAGGCGATCCTCGCCCAGCCGGCCGATACCGTGCACGGCCAGATCAAGTTCACCGAGCAGGGCGAGGTGCTCTCCTATCGCTACGCCAACCCCGAGACCGCGCGTTATGAACTCACCATGGGGATCAGCGGTCTGATCAAGGCCAGCCGTTGTCTGATCGAGCCCGCCGCGCCCGAGCGCGCCGAGGACCTGGAGGTCATGGCCGAGCTGGCCGCGCACGGCGAGGCGGCCTATCGCGCGCTGGTCGGCGCCGAGGGGCTGCTCGATTACTTCTATGCCTGCACCCCGGTCGACGGCATCGCGTTGCTCAACATCGGTTCGCGCCCGGCGCACCGCAGTCGCGGTGATCGCTCGCTTAGCTCGATTCGCGCCATCCCCTGGGTGTTCGGTTGGGGGCAGGCGCGGCTGACCCTGCCGGGGTGGTTCGGCATCGGCACCGCGCTGGCGCGCTATCGCGGCGACGATCCCGAACGCTTGGCGCGGTTGCGACGGATGTATCGCGAGTGGCCCTTCTTCCGGGTGCTGTTGTCGAACACCCAGATGTCGCTGTTCAAGGCCGAGATGGCGATCGCCCGCGAGTACCTGCGCCTGGCCGACGACCCGTCGCGCGCCGCGGCCCTCCTCGCGCACATCGAGGCCGAGTACCGGCTGACCCTGAGCGAGGTGCTGGCGGTCACCGAGACCGATCGACTGCTCGCCGACCAGCCGGCGCTGCGCCGCTCGCTGCTGCGGCGCAACCGCTATCTCGACCCGCTCAACCACATCCAGGTGGTGCTGCTCGAGCGCTATCGCGGCGAGCCCGAGGCGGAGCAGCGCGAGCAGTGGCTCGACCCGCTGCTGCGTTCGATCAACGCCATCGCCGCCGGGATGCGTAACACTGGTTGAGCGCCGACGCCCGCGTGGCGTCGGCAATGAATATCCCTATTGAAAAAACGGCTTTAAACCACAGAAGATGAAATCACGCGCATCTGCGCGCGGCGGCCAGCGCGGCCGACGCTGGCGCCTCGCGTCACCCGACTCATTCAGACCCCATCGCCATGAACGATCCCGATTCCAACCGCTCCACCCCCGCTCGTCCGGCGCTCGGCGCCAGGGTGCTCGGGGTGGTGCTGCTCTTCTTCAGCGTCGGCCTGGTCTCCTGTCAGGCCTTGTTCTCATGGTGAGCAGCGGGGCCGGACGGCTCGGCGAGCTGCTGCGCGAGGGCGTGGTGGCGCGCGAGACGCCGCGCGCGCCACGGCTGCGCGGGCTGTTGCTGTTCGTGCTGCCGCTGCCGCTGCTGTTCGGCGCGCTGATCGCGCTCGGCGCCGGACGGCTGGAGTCCTTCCTCGCCGACGCCAGCGGCTTCGCGCTGTTCATGGCCGCGGCCTATCTCACCCGGCGCGGCATCCGCGAGGCCCACCTGCGCGATCGCCGCCGGCGCTTCGCGCGGCTGCCGCGGCTGCGGCTGCAGACCCTCGGCGGGCTGCTGGTGGCGCTTGCCACCGGCTGGTGCGTGCTGGTCTCGCTGGGGCAGGGGGCGGGGCTTGCGCTCGCCTTCGCCGCGGTCGCGCTGCTCGGCTTCCATCTCAGCTACGGGCTGGTGCCGGAGGCGCCCGAGCAGCCCTTCGACCTCAGCGATGCCCGTGCGCGCAAGGTCGCCGCGGCGCTCGCCGAGGCCGAGCAGAAGCTCATCGAGGTCGAGACCGCCGCCGCGCGCATCGCCAACCCCGAACTCAAGGCGCGGCTCGGGCGCATCGCGCTCAAGGGTCGGCGTATCCTCGAGCAGATCGCCGAGCGTCCGACCGATCTGTTCCGCGCGCGCAAGTTCCTCAACGTCTATCTCGACGGCGTGCGTCAGGTCACCGACGGCTATGCCCGCACCCACCGTCAGGCCGACGTGCTGGCGCTGGAGGAGAACTTCCGCGGCGTGCTGGTCACCGTCGAGGAGGTCTTCGACGAGCAGCACCAGCGCCTGCTCGACAGCGACCTGATGGACCTCGACGTGCGCATCGAGGTGCTCAAGCAGCAGCTCGAACGCGAGGGCCTGAGCTAGTCGCCCGGCGCGCGCCGTCCTCACCTGTTTTCCCCGGAGATCAACCGCAGTGAGTCAATCCCAGTATCCCCAGACCACCACCGGTCGCACCGACGCCCTGGCCGAGTCGATGACCGAACTCGGGCTGCCCGAGCACGCCGGTGTCGACGAGGCCGAGGTCGAGCGCCTGCTCGGCGAGCTCGACCTCCGCGACGCGCACTCGGTGATGTTCTTCGGCGCCAAGGCCCAGCAGCGTCTCACCGAGGTCTCGGACCGGATGCTCGAGGGCGTGCGCGCCAAGGACACCGGCCCGGCCGGCGCCGCGCTCAGCGAGATGGTCACCACCCTCAAGGGCTTCGACGTCGAGGGGCTCGACCCCAATCGCCGTCAGGGCTGGTTCTCCAAGCTCATCGGCAAGACCCGGCCGATCGCCCGCTTCCTCGAGGAGTACGAGGCGGTGCGCGACCAGATCGAGGACATCTCGCGTGCGCTCGAGGGTCACAAGACCCAGTTGCTCACCGACGTCACCGCGCTCGATCGGCTCTATGCCGCCAATCTCGACTACTTCCGCGCGCTCGAGTCCTATATCCTTGCCGGCGAGCGCAAGCTCGTCGAACTCGACGAGCGGGCGATCCCGGCGCTCGTCGCCCAGGTCGAGGCCGGCGCCGACATGGTCGAGGCGCAACGGCTGCGCGACCTGCGCGGCGCGCGCGATGATCTGGAGCGGCGCGTCCACGACCTCAGGCTCACCCGTCAGGTGGCGATGCAGGGGCTGCCGAGCATCCGGCTGGTGCAGGAAAACGACAAGGGGCTGATCAACAAGATCAACTCCACCCTGGTCAACACCGTGCCGCTGTGGCGCCAGCAGCTCGCCCAGGCGGTGACCATCTTCCGCTCGGCCGAGGCGGCCGATACCCTGAAGGCGGCCACCGACCTCACCAACGAGCTGCTCCAGGCCAACGCCGCCAATCTCAAGTCGGCCAACGCCGAGGCGCGACGCCAGATCGAGCGCGGGGTGTTCGACATCGAGGCGGTCAAGCAGGCCAACCGCAGCCTGATCGAGACCATCGAGGAGAGCCTGCAGATCGCCGATGCCGGCAAGCGCGCGCGCGCCGAGGCGAGCGCCGAGCTGACGCGTCTGGAGGCGGATCTGCGCGCCACGCTCAGTGCCGCCAGCGCCCGAACCGGCGTCGAGCGCGGTTGAACGGGGGCGGGCGGGGCGATTGCGATCGAACTCCGCTCTTCCATTTCTCGCAAGATTCTGTATATTTACGCGTTTACCCGCGGGGTGTCCCGCATCGCTAACAGTTCAGTCTGAGCCAGGACAGCACATGGTCACGATTCGTTTGTCCCGTGGTGGTTCGAAGAAGAACCCCTTCTATCAGGTCGTTGTCGCCGACGTGCGCGCCAAGCGCGACGGTCGCTACATCGAGCGCCTCGGTTTCTACAACCCGACCGCCAAGGGCGGTGAGGTCGAGCTCCGCATCAACCGCGAGCGCGCCGATTACTGGCTCGGCCAGGGCGCCCAGCCGACCGACCGCGCCGCGCAGCTGCTCAAGCAGGCTGCCAAGGACGCCGAGGCCGTCGCGGCCTGAGACCGCACGGGATGACGAGCGCGATGACTGATCGGTCGCCGTCGACGCGGCGCATCGTGCTCGGGCGCATCGCCGGCGTCTATGGCGTGCGCGGCTGGGTGCGGGTGTTCTCCGAGACCGACCCGCGCGAGGGCATTCTCCACTATAGCCAGTGGCTGCTCGGTCCCGAGGCGCGGCCCTGCAAGCTCGCCGAGGGCAAGCGTCACGGCAAGGGTCTGGTCGCCCGGCTCGAGGGCTGCGACGACCGTGATCAGGCCGCCGCGCTGGTCGGTCAGGAGATCGCCATCACCCGCGATCAACTGCCGCCGCCGCGTGCCGACGAGTTCTACTGGTGCGACCTCGAACAGCTCGAGGTCCACACCACCGAGGGGCAATCGCTCGGTCGTGTCAGCCATCTGTTCGCCACCGGCGCCAACGACGTGCTGGTGGTGAAGGGCGAGCGCGAACGACTGATCCCCTTCGTGTGGGAGGATGTCGTCAAGCAGGTGGACTTCGCCGCAGGCCGCGTCGAGGTCGACTGGGACCCCGACTTCTGAGCGGCCCCGAGGCCGAACAGAGGGTCCATACGCCATGCGTTTCGACGTCATCACCCTGTTTCCCGAGATGTTCGGCACCTTCGCCGAGCAGGGCGTCACCGGGCGGGCGCTGACCCGTGGGCTGGCTGCGTTGCAGCTGTGGAATCCGCGCGATTTCACCCACGATGTCCACCGCACCGTCGACGATCGTCCCTACGGGGGCGGGCCGGGGATGGTGATGAAGGTCGAGCCGCTGCGCGCGGCCATCGCCGCCGCACGCGCGGCGGCGCCGGCGAGCCGGGTCGCCTATCTCTCGCCCCAGGGGCGGGTGCTCGATCAGACCGCGATGGTCGAGATCGCCACGCAACCGGGGTGGATCCTGCTCGCCGGGCGCTATGAGGGTGTCGACGAGCGGCTGATCGAGGGGCACGTCGACGAGGAATGGTCGATCGGCGACTATGTCCTCAGTGGCGGCGAGCTGCCGGCCATGGTGGTGATGGACGCGGTGATCCGGCTGCTGCCGGGCGCGCTCGGGCACGCCGATTCGGCGCGTCAGGATTCACACATGGACGGGCTACTGGACTGCCCCCATTACACACGACCGGAGCGGATCGACGGAGAGGAGGTCCCTGCGGTGCTGGTCGGCGGCGATCACCGCGCGATCGAACGTTGGCGGTTGCGCCAGGCGCTAGGGCGGACCTGGTTGCGCCGACCGGAAATGCTGGAGCGGCGAGGCCTGAGTGCGGACGAACAGGCGCTGCTCGATGACTTCGTCCGGGCCCATCATGCCGATGGCGCCGGGTAAGAACAGGAGCCTAAGGAAACCATGAGCAACATCATTCAACAGCTCGAGAACGAGCAGATCACCCGTGAAGTGCCGGATTTCGCCCCGGGCGACACCGTCGTCGTCCAGGTGCGCGTGAAGGAAGGCAGCCGTGAGCGCCTGCAGGCGTTCGAGGGCGTGGTGATCGCCATCCGCAACCGCGGTCTGAACTCCGCCTTCACCGTGCGCAAGATCTCCCACGGCGAGGGCGTCGAGCGCGTCTTCCAGACCTACAGCCCGACCATCGCCGGGATCGAGGTCAAGCGCAAGGGCGACGTGCGTCGCGCCAAGCTCTACTACCTGCGCGAGCGTTCCGGCAAGGCCGCCCGCATCAAGGAAAAGGTCTGAGGTTCGTGGCGGCCGCCCGCCCGGGCGGCTGCGCGTTCTGGACGCCTTGTCCCGGACCTTCCTCTGGCACGATTACGAGACCTGGGGTGCCGACCCCCGGCGTGATCGTGCCTGTCAGTTCGCCGGTGTGCGCACCAATGCCGAGCTCGAAGAGATCGGCGATCCGCTGGTGCTCTACTGCCGCCCGGCCACCGACCTGCTGCCCCATCCCGACGCCTGTCTGATCACCGGCATCACGCCGCAGCTGGCCGCGCGCGAAGGGGTGTGCGAGGCCGAGTTCGCCGCCGCCATCCATGCCGAACTGGCCACCCCCGGTACCTGCGGGGTCGGTTACAACAGCCTGCGCTTCGATGACGAGGTCACCCGTCATCTGCTCTATCGCAACCTGTTCGATCCCTATGCCCGCGAGTGGCGCAACGGCAACTCGCGCTGGGACCTGATCGACACCCTGCGTCTGGCCCACGCGCTGCGCCCCGAGGGCATCGCCTGGCCGCGACACGAGGACGGCTCCACCTCGTTCCGGCTCGAGGCGCTGAGCGCGGCCAACGGTATCGAGCACGGTCAGGCGCACGACGCGCTGGCCGACGTGCGCGCCACCATCGCCCTGGCGCGGTTGCTCAAGCGCGCCCAGCCGCGGCTGTTCGACTACGCCCTGACCCTGCGCGACAAGCGTCAGGCGCGCGCGCTGATCGATCGCGGACAGCCGCTGCTCCACGCCTCGGCGCGCTACCCGGCCGCACTCGGCTGCATCGCCCCGATCGCCGCGCTCGCCCCCCATCCGGGCAACCCCAACGGGGTGCTCTGCTTCGACCTGCGCCACCACCCGGCGCTGCTGCTCGACACCCCGATCGATGAGCTGCGCGCGCGTCTGTTCACCCCGGCCGCGGCGCGCGGCGCCGATGTGCAGCGCCCGCCGCTCAAGACCGTGCACCTCAACCGCGCCCCGGTGCTCGCCCCGCTCAAGACCCTGGGGGGGGAGGCCGCCGCGCGCTGGCAGATCGACCCCGCCGCGGTCGAACAGCACGCCCGCTTCGCCGCCGAGCACGCCGCCGAGCTGGCCAAGCGGGCGCGGGCGCTGTTCGACACCCCGCCCGCGGCCGAGACCGATCCCGACCTGATGCTCTACGGCGGCGGTTTCCTCGGCGATCGCGACCGCCGCCTGCTCGACGAGCTGCGTCGCCTGCCGCCGGCGCAGCTCGCCGGGCTCGCCCCGGCGTTCGAGGACCCGCGCCTGCCGGAGATGCTCTTCCGCTATCGCGCGCGCAACTGGCCCGAGACCCTCTCGCCGGAGGAGCGCGAGCGCTGGGACGGCTATCGTCTGGCGCGCCTCACCGAGCCCGATGGGGGCGCGAGCCTCACCATCGACGACTTCGAGCAGCGGCTTGCCGAACTCGACGCCGAGGGCCTCGACCCCGCCCGCGCCAAGGTGCTCGAAGCGCTCGCCGACTGGGCCGAGCAGGTCCTCGACATCGCCCCCTGAGCCGCCCTCAGCAGGCCAGCTCCACCGACAGTACGCGGATGTACTGCTCGTCGAACTCCCAGCGGATATTGCGATCGTAGAGCTGCAGCCCGAAGCGGCGCCGCTCCGGATAACGGTCCATGTAACCGGGACGCGGGTCCTGGGTCAGCACCTGCTCGATCAACGCGCGCAGCCCCAGGCGGCCATCGGGGTCGGCCTGGGCGATGCCCTCGAGCGCGGCGGCCTCGAAGCGGATCGGGCGCAGACACACCACCCGCTCCTGGGCAAAGCCGCTGCGCGCATCGTGCAGCGCGTCGGCGTAGGGGACATAGGGCTTGATGTCGAGCACCGGGGTGCCGTCGAGCAGATCGATCCCGCGCAGCCTCAGCGCCAGCCCGTTGCCGTCGCGCTCCAACCCCTCGTGCGCCACCGCCGAGATCCCGATCGGGTTGGGCCGATAGGGCGCGCGGCTGGCGAACACCCCCACCGTCGAGCGCCCGCCGAGCCGGGGCGGGCGCACCGTCGGGCGCCATCCGGCATCGAGACAGTCGTCGTGGAAGACGAACACCACCCAGACGTGGGAGAAGCCCTCCAGGGCCTTGAACGCCTCCTCGCGGGCGTACTCGGGGCAGAGTTCGAGCCGGGCGTGGGCGGCCTCGACCAGCCGCGGCTGACGGGGGATGCCGAACTTGTCGGTATAGGGCGAGCGGATGAAACCGATGGGGTCGAAACTGAAGGACATCGAGACTCCGTGTGCGTGTGGACCCTTTTGCCGGACGCGCGCGCGCGGCAAAAGGGTCCAGCCTACCATCTCGGCGCCGTCTCAGAGCAGCAGCTTGAACGCGAGCAGCGCGCCGAGGGTCAGCGTCAGTACGCCCACCGCGCCCCGGATCAGCGCCTCGGGCAGGCGACGCACCGTGACCGTGGCCAGCGGCACCGAGAGCAGCGCGCCGGCGCTCAGCGGCAGCGCCAGCGACCAGTCGATAGCACCGCCGAGCAGCAGATAGGCGATGAGCCCGATCAGGCAGGTGAGCGCCTCGGCCATCGAGGTGATCGCCACCGCCTGACGCGGCGCCACCCCCGAGACCACCTGGCCCGAGGTCACCAGCGGCCCGTAGCCGCCCCCGCTCAGCCCCTTGTTGAAGGCCGCGATCGAGCCGATGGCGAGGATCCCCGCCGGGCGATAGCGCAGTCGGCGGCGCGCGGTGATCAGGGTGACCAGCCCCATGCCGAGCACGATCACCGCGATCGCCACCGAAAACCACTGGGTCGAGAGCCGGACGGCCAACAGCACCGCGCTGATCGCCCCCACCGCGCTCAGCGTCGCCAGCAGCCAGAAGGTGCGCCGCGCCTGATGGTCGCGGCGCAGGTCGATGTTGCCGTCGCGGTGGTGCAGCAGCCCGGCGGCGAGCCCGGTAAACAGCTCCGAGAGCAGTACCGCGGGGACGATCTGCAAGGGCGCGAAGCCGGCGAGCAACAGCAGCGGGGTGAGGGTGGTGCCATAGCCCATGCCGAGACTGGAATCGAGATACTCGCAGAGCAGCGCGGCGGCGAACACCGCCAGCAGCGCCGCGCTGCCGAGGCTGATCCACTCGGGGTCGAACAGCCCCTGCTCGACCAGCGGGTCGCGCGCCAGCAGCGCGAGCACCACGCTCGAGACCAGGACCGCCCACAGCAGCAGACGACGACGATGGGTGCGGTAGACCTCGGAGAGGGTCGCGACGGTGGCGACGGCGGCATTCATGGATCGGGACTCCTTGGGTTCGTTTGGTGGAAGACTGGCTCCCCCTAGAACAAGAACCGGGCCAGGATGTGGCGGGATCGCCCAAGTCATTGAACGGAAAACACTGTACGGAACACGGGAGAGATCCGGCTAAGGACAGACCGCTGTTCATGCCGTTTCATATCATGGATAATCCGTTTCATTGAACGGCTTAGCCATGAAATAAAACGGATATGGACGATCAGGACCCGATGTTGCTCGCCCTGTGGCGCGCGCTCTGTTGTCGCCCGGCGCTCTGCGAGGGCGCGCCCGCGCTCTCGGCGCTGCTCGCCGGGCACCTCGCCCACGATTGGCTGCTGCTGCTCGAACTCGACCCTGCGCAGGGGCGGTTGCAACCGCTGGGGTGGGGCGGCGCGCCGCCACCGGCGCTGACGCGCGCGCGCACGCCGAGCATCGATCAGCGCGCGCGGCTGCGGCGCTGGTGTCTGCGCGGCGAGGCACGGGTCGCGTCGCTCGCCGCGCTCGCCGACGACCTCCCCGGGCTGCTGCCGACGGGGCTGGCGGGGCGGGGCGGGGCGCTCGGGCTCGCGCTCGACGACGAGGCGCTGGGCGTGTTGCTGCTCGGTGGCGCGATCGACGCCGGGGCCGAGCGGCTGCTGCGCGCCATCGCCCACCCCTGCGCGGTGGCGTTGCGCAACGACCACCATCTGCGCGAGCTGGCGCGGCTGCGCGAGAGTGCCGAGGCCGATCGTCACTCGCTGCTCACCCGGCTCGGTCGACAGGGACTCGGCGACACCCTGATCGGCGCCGAGGGCGGACTGCGCGGGGTGATGCAGGGCGTCGAGCAGGTCGCCCCCACCGACACCCCGGTGCTGCTGCTCGGCGAGACCGGCTCGGGCAAGGAGGTGATCGCGCGCGCCATCCACGCCCGCTCGCGCCGCGCCGAGGCGCCCTTCGTGCGCGTCAACTGCGGCGCCATCCCGCCGGAGCTGGCCGACTCCGAGCTGTTCGGTCACGAGCGCGGCAGCTTCACCGGCGCCACCAGCCGACGTCAGGGCTGGTTCGAGCGCGCCGACGGCGGCACCCTGCTGCTCGACGAGATCGGCGAGCTGCCGCTCGCCGTCCAGGTGCGGCTGCTGCGCATCCTCCAGGACGGCAGCTTCGAGCGCGTCGGCGGTCAGCAGCCGTTGCGCGCCGACGTGCGGCTGATCGCCGCCACCCATCGCGACCTCCACGCGATGGTCGCCGACGGGCGCTTTCGCGAGGATCTGTGGTATCGCATCAACGTCTTCCCGCTACGCCTGCCGGCGCTGCGCGAGCGCCGCGACGACATCCCCGCGCTGGCCGCGCATCTTGCGCGCAAGTCGGCGCTGCGCCTCGGGCTGGCGCCGCAGCAGCCGAGCGCCGATGAGTTGGCGCTGCTGCTCGACTACCCCTGGCCGGGCAACGTGCGCGAACTCGGCGCGGTGATCGAGCGCGCCGCCATCTTGGGCGAAGGGCGCGGGCTGGCCATCGCCCAGGCGCTCGGTGCCGGTGGGCCGGGGGTGCCGCGCCCGCGCGTCGAGGTCGTGTCCACCGCCGAGACGGATGCCATCGCGCCGCTCGATCAGGCGGTGCGCGCGCACATCGCCGCCGCGCTGCGCCACACCCGGGGCCGGATCGAGGGCCCGCACGGCGCCGCGCGCCTGCTCGCGCTCAACCCCAACACCCTGCGCTCGCGGATGCGTCGGCTGGGGCTGGCCGCGCGCGATTTCCGCGACTGAGCGGGCCGCGCGCCGATCGTGCTTGTGCGCGCTCGCCGAATCGGCGAGACTCGAGTCATGTCACAGGTCCTCGTCCTCGCTCATCGCCCCCGCTACGTCGCCCGCCTCATGCGCTGGCTGGCGCGTCGCCGCGTGCCCGGGTGAACCGAAGACGACTGTCCCTGCGTTCCTTCGATCCCTCATCCCAGGCCGCGGCATCCCCGCGGCCTGTTTCGTTCCCGTCTCCGTGCAATGGAGGTTTCAGGTGTCGGTTCCGGCGGCATTCATCGGTGTGGTCCTGATCTGGTCGACCACGCCACTGGCGATCAAGTGGAGCAGCGAGGCGGGCGCCCAGTTCGGCGTCACCGCGCGCATGGTCCTCGGCGTCTTCCTCTGTCTGGTGCTGGTGGCGGTGATGAGCCGACGCATGCGCTGGAACCGCGCGGCGCTGCTGACCTATCTGGCCGCCGGACTCGGCATCTGGGGCTCGATGAGCTGCGTCTACTGGGCGGCGCAGTTCATCTCCTCGGGGCTGATCTCGGTGCTGTTCGGGCTGACCCCGGTGGTCACCGCGCTGATGGCCGCCGTCTGGCTCGGCGAGCGCGCGCTCACCCCGGCGCGCCTGCTCGGCATCGCCGTCGGCATCGGCGGGCTGTGGCTGATCTTCGCCCAGGGGCTGGCGCTCGGCGGTCCGGCGCTGCTGGGCATGGCCGGGGTGCTGGTGACGGTGGTGATCCACTCGGCCAGCGCGGTCTGGATCAAGCGCATCGGCGCGCGCCTGCACCCGGTCGAGACCACCACCGGCGCACTGCTGATCGCGGTGCCGCTGTTCCTGCTGAGCTGGGGGCTGAGCGAGGGCTTTGCGCCGCCGGAGACGCTGCCGCCGCGCGCGCTCTGGTCGATCCTCTACCTGGCGGTGTTCGGCTCGACCCTGGGCTTCATCCTCTACTACTTCGTGCTCCACCACATGCAGGCGAGCCGGGTGGCGCTGATCCCGCTCATCACCCCGGTGCTCGCCCTGCTCCTCGGCCACCTCGTCAACGACGAGCTGCTGACCCCGAGGATCTGGCTCGGCAGCCTCACCATCCTCGCCGGCCTCGCCCTGTTCGAGTGGGGCGACCGGTGGTGGCGGCGCTGGCGGGTGGTGCGGTGAGCTGGGGGCATCCCCGCGTGTGCGGGGAACGCTGAACGCTTGTTTCCAGGTCCGGCTGGCTGGCCGGCTCATCCCCGCATGCGCGGGGAACACCTGCCGACGCGAAGGCCGGTGAAGCGCTCGACCGGTTCATCCCCGCATGCGCGGGGAACACCAGCGGGTTTGTGCCTTCCGGCACGGTCAGGTCGGTTCATCCCCGCATGCGCGGGGAACACCCACCGCGCCCGGACTGGTCGCGCTGTTGCCGCGGTTCATCCCCGCATGCGCGGGGAACACATGTTGGCCGACGGCTCCGAAATGTTCGCGCTCGGTTCATCCCCGCATGCGCGGGGAACACCTCAGATTACTAATAAGCTGGTAATACCGAAGCGGTTCATCCCCGCATGCGCGGGGAACACGGGTTCCAGCCGGTCACGCCATTCAAGATGGTCGGTTCATCCCCGCATGCGCGGGGAACACCTGATTGGCTCAGCGTTACCCGACTCGGAGGCCGGTTCATCCCCGCATGCGCGGGGAACACGACCCACTAAGATACCGTCTTTCCCGTCAAGCCGCGGAAGCGTAATCGGGCTGGTAGGGACGACGGTTCTTGAACACACCGAAGCAGATGTGGGCGAGTTTCCGCATGGCGGCGCCGAGGGCGACCATCTTGGGC
>NZ_RHFJ01000030.1:0-44235 GCF_003718675.1 Marichromatium sp. AB32 | reverse complement strand
CGCGCCGAGCGCGGCGCCGGTCTCCGAGCAGGACCGGCTGGCCTCGACCCTGGCCAACGCCAGCCTGTGGACCAGCGTGGCGCTGTTCTTCGGCCTCGGTCTGCTGCTCGCCTTCACCCCCTGCGTGTTCCCGATGATCCCCATCCTCTCCGGGATCATCGCCGGCCAGGGTGCCGGCATCACCACCCGCCGCGCCTTCGTGCTGTCGCTGGTCTACGTGCTGGCGATGGCGTTGACCTACACCGTCGCCGGGGTGCTCGCCGGGCTGTTCGGCGCCAACCTCCAGGCCGCCTTCCAGGACCCCTGGATCCTCGGCGCCTTCGCCCTGGTGTTCGTCGCCCTGGCGCTGTCGATGTTCGGCTTCTACGACCTCCAGCTGCCGGCCAGCCTGCAATCACGCCTGGCCGCACTCAGCAACCGCCAGCAGGGCGGCACCCTCGCCGGGGTGGCGATCATGGGCCTGCTCTCGGCGCTGATCGTCGGTCCCTGCGTCGCCCCGCCGCTGTTCGGCGCGCTCATCTATATCAGCCAGACCGGCGATGCGCTGCTCGGCGGCGTGGCGCTGTTCGCGCTGAGTCTCGGCATGGGCGCACCGCTGATCGTCATCGGCACCTCGGCGGGCAAGCTGCTGCCCCGCGCCGGGGCCTGGATGGAGGCCGTCAAGGCGGTGTTCGGCGTCGCCCTGCTCGCCGTCGCCATCAGCCTGATCGAGCGGGTGATCCCGGCGGCGGTGGCGATGCTGCTGTGGGGCCTGCTGCTGATCTGCTCGGCGGTCTATCTCGGCGCGCTCAGCCCGCTCGGCCACGAGAGCGGCGGCTGGCGCAAGCTGTGGAAGGGGCTCGGGGTGGCGCTGCTGGTCTATGGCGGCCTGATGCTGATCGGCGCCGCCGCCGGCGGCAAGGACACCCTGCAGCCGCTGCGCGGGCTCGGCATCGGCGGCGGCGAGGCGGCCCATGCCGAGTTCACCCGGGTCAAGACGGTGGCCGATCTCGATCGCGAACTGGCCGCCGCCAGCGCCCAGGGCCGCCCGGTGATGCTCGACTTCTATGCCGACTGGTGCGTCGCCTGCAAGGAGATGGAGCGCTACACCTTCAGCGACCCCGCGGTGATCGCAGAGCTCGACCGCTTCGTGCTGCTGCAGGCCGACGTCACCGCCAACGACGCCGCCGATCAGGCGCTGATGCAGGGACGCTTCGGCATCCCCGGACCGCCGGCGATGCTGTTCTTCGGCGCCGACGGCGCCGAGCGCAGCGGCTTCCGCCTGGTCGGCTTCACCCCCGCCGAGGCCTTCGCCGATCACCTGCGCCGGGCCGCACCATGAGCCCGGCCAAGGTGGTGCTGGTCACCGCGTTGGCCGGCGGCATCAGCATCGGCGCGGCGGTCCTCGGTCAGCGCTGGCTCGACCAGGGCGCCGACCGCGACCGTCACGCCGGGCTGCGCGGCGGCACGCTCGACCAGCTGCCGGACTTCCGCCTCCCCGACCTCGGCGGACGCGAACACACGAGCAACGCCTGGGCCGGCCGCCCGCTGATCCTCAATTTCTGGGCGGTGTGGTGCCCGCCCTGCGCCACCGAGCTGCCGTTGCTCGAGCAGTTCGCCCGCACCCACGCCGAGACCGGGATACGGGTGGTGGCGATCGCCGTCGACCGCCCGGAGACGACCCGCGCCTTCCTCGCCGAACACCCGCTCGATCTCACCGTGCTGCTCGCCGATCTCGAGGCCATCGACCTCGCCCGGCGCCTCGGCAACCGCGTCGAGGGGCTGCCCTTCACCGTCGCCTTCGACGCCCGTGGCCGACGCATCTTCAGCCACACCGGGGCACTCGATCAGGCACAATTCGAGCAACTCGCCGCCCGACTCGCCGACGACCCCGCGAGCGCCCGCTGAGGGGGCGTGAATTCGCCGAACCAGCTGGACATCATCCCGTAAAATACGGACAATTCGCAGCGGTTCACTACTATTCAAAGCCGAAATAGTGGATCCGAAACCGTTGCAACCTTCGGCGAGGCAGCTGGCGACATGGCCGCGATCCTGGTCCTGAACGGACCCAATCTCAACCTCCTCGGAACCCGCGAGCCCGCGCACTACGGCAGCACCACGCTGGCCGACATCGAGCGCGAGCTCCAGCAGATGGCTGCACGGGCGGGACACGACCTCGCCTTCCTGCAGAGCAACGCCGAGCACGTCCTGGTCGACGCAGTCCACCGCGCGGCACACGAGAACGTGCGCTTCATCATCATCAATCCGGCCGCCTTCACCCACACCAGCGTCGCCCTGCGCGATGCGCTGCTGGGGGTCGCGATCCCCTTCATCGAGGTGCACCTGTCGAACGTGCACGCCCGCGAGCCGTTTCGCGCCCACTCCTACTTCTCCGACATCGCGGAGGGAGTGATCTGCGGGCTCGGGGCCGAGGGATACGCACTGGCGCTGCGCGCTGCGCTCACCCGCGTGGCGCAAGACCACACGAACGAGAAACACTGACCATGGACATCCGCAAGGTTAAGAAGCTGATCGAGCTGTTGGAGCAATCCGACGTCGCCGAGATCGAGATCCACGAGGGCGAGGAATCCGTGCGCATCAGCCGCCACGGCAGCACCGCCATGCCGGTCTACACCCCGCAGCAAGCCGCGGCGCCGGCCCCGGCCGCACCCGCGGCGAGCGTTGCCGCGAGCAGCGCCGACGAGGGCGATGACGAGGCCCCGCTCGAACTCCAGGGCGAGGTCGTGCGCTCGCCGATGGTCGGCACCTTCTACCGCGCCCCGGCGCCGGGCGCCAAGTCCTTCGTCGAGGAAGGCCAGTCGGTCAAGACCGGCGAGACCCTGTGCATCATCGAGGCGATGAAGATCCTCAACCAGATCGAGTGCGAGCAGGCGGGCACCATCAAGCGCATCCTGGTGGAGAACGGTCAGCCGGTCGAATACAACCAGCCGCTGTTCGTGATCGAGTGATCGAGTGAGGGGACGCCCCCTCACGCGAGCGTCGACCCTGCGCCACCTCGGTGGCGCAGCCTGGCAACCGCTACAGAAGACACTGCAATCATGGCTGCAATGATCGAGAAGGTTCTGATCGCGAACCGCGGCGAGATCGCGCTCCGGGTGCTGCGCGCCTGCCGCGAGCTCGGCATCAAGACCGTCGCGGTACACTCCGAGGCCGACCGCGACCTCAAACACGTGCTGCTGGCCGACGAGGCCGTGTGCATCGGCCCGGCGTCGTCCCAGCAGAGCTACCTCAACATCCCGGCGCTGATCAGCGCCGCCGAGGTGACCGACACCGTCGCCATCCACCCCGGCTACGGCTTCCTCTCGGAGAACGCCGACTTCGCCGAGCGCGTCGAACACTCCGGGTTCATCTTCATCGGCCCGCGCCCCGAGACCATCCGCCTGATGGGCGACAAGGTCTCGGCGATCGAGGCGATGAAGGCCGCCGGCGTGCCCTGCGTCCCCGGCTCGGGCGGCCCGCTCGACGACAACAAGAAGCGCACCCTGGAGCTGGCGCGCGAGATCGGCTACCCGGTGATCATCAAGGCATCGGGCGGCGGCGGCGGACGCGGCATGCGCGTGGTGCACTCCGAGGCCACCCTGCTCAACGCCATCTCGCTGACCAAGGCCGAGGCCGCCGCGGCCTTCGGCAACGACATGGTCTACATGGAGAAGTACCTGGAGAACCCGCGTCACATCGAGTTCCAGGTACTCGCCGACCAGATGGGCAACGCCATCCATCTCGGTGAACGCGACTGCTCGATGCAGCGCCGCCACCAGAAGGTGGTCGAGGAGGCCCCGGCCCCCGGCATCACCGAGGAGCAGCGCCGCACCATCGGCGAGCGCTGCGCCGAGGCCTGCCGCACCATCGGCTACCGTGGCGCCGGCACCTTCGAGTTCCTCTACGAGAACGGGCAGTTCTACTTCATCGAGATGAACACCCGCGTCCAGGTCGAGCACCCGGTCACCGAGATGGTCACCGGCATCGACATCATCAAGGAACAGATCCTGATCGCCGCCGGCGAACCGCTGCGCTACCGTCAGGAGGACATCGAGATCCGCGGACACGCCATCGAGTGCCGGATCAACGCCGAGAACTCCGAGACCTTCATGCCCAGCCCGGGCAAGATCACCGAGTTCCACGCCCCCGGCGGCCCCGGCGTACGGCTGGAGACGCACATCTATTCCGGCTACACGGTGCCCTGTTACTACGACTCGATGATCGGCAAGCTGATCACCCACGGTGAGGATCGCGACGCCGCCATCGCACGCATGTGCAGCGCGCTGCGCGAGACCATCATCGACGGCATCGACACCAACATCAAACTCCAGCGCACCATCATGCGCGACGGCGCCTTCCTCGCCGGTGGACCCAACATCCACTATCTCGAGAAGATGCTCGGCCTCTGAGCCACCGGGGCGGGCAGCCGCCCGCCCCGCTCGCTCCAGCCTCCAGCCTCCAGCCTCCAGCCTCCAGCCTCCAGCCTCCAGCCTCCAGCCTCCAGCCTCCAGTCAGATTGTGAACCGCCAAGCGCGCGAAGATGAAGAAAGGCTTCCACCTGCCAGCCTCCAGTGAGGGGCTGGGGTGTCTCGTCGCGTCGCGGTTGATCGCACACCGACACTGGAGACTGTTTGCTGAAGGCTGATCGCTTTCTTCGCGTCCTTTGTGTCTTGGCGGTTCGAACCAGCTTCCAGCGATCGGCTTCCAGCCTCCAGTCGGGAAGGCTGGTGTGCATGATCAGCGATTGACGGGCAAGACGGTATCTTGGCGGTTCAATCTCCCGGCGGCTGGCGGCTGGCGGCTGACAGCTGGTGGCTGGTCCAAACCGCCAAGACACCAAGGACACGAAGGTTTTTTGGGCGTGGATGACGGTCGATTCCCGGCCAACAGCGACCCGTCCCGTAGGCCGGGCAAAGCGCAGCGTGCCCGGCGCCTGCGTGCGTCTCGATGGGCACGCTGCGCTTTGCCCATCCTACGACGCTGGCAGCAAGTGGCTGGTGGCTGGTGGCTGGCGGCTGGTGGCTGGTGGCTGGTGGCTGGTGGCTGGTGGCTGGTGGCTGGCGGCTGGCGGCTGGCGGCTGGAAGCTGATCGCCACCCGCCCCAGCCTCGCGCGCGGATGCTATGATTTCAGGTTTGTTTCAGAGGACGCTCGCCCCATGCCCTGGCTTCAGCTCAGATTCGATGCCCCCCGCGAACAGGCCGAACGGCTCGCCATCGAGCTGGAGGAGGCCGGCGCGCTGTCGGTGACCTTCGGCGATGCCGGCGACGAGCCGCAGCTCGAGCCGGGGCCGGGCGAGACCCCGCTGTGGACCGAGGTGACGACCACCGCGCTGTTCGAGGACGATGCCGCCAGCAACGCGCTGGTCGCCGCGCTCGTTGGCGACCTCGGCACCCGTCTGCCGGTCCCGCCCGTGGTCGAGCGGCTGGAGGATCAGGTCTGGGAGCGCGTCTGGCTCGACACCTTCAAACCCACCCGCTTCGGTCAACGGTTGTGGGTCTGTCCGCACGGCCAGTCGCCCGAGGCCGCTGACGCGGTCATCGTCGCGCTCGACCCGGGGTTGGCCTTCGGCACCGGGCACCACGCCACCACCGCGCTCTGTCTGGAGTGGCTCGACGGCGCCGACCTCGCCGGCAAGACGGTGCTCGACTACGGCTGCGGCTCGGGCATCCTCGCCATCGCCGCACTCAAGCTCGGCGCCGCGCGCGCCGTCGCCGTCGACCACGACCCCCAGGCGCTCCAGGCCACCCGTGACAACGCCGCGGCCAACGACGTGGCCGAGCGCATCGAGTGCCATCTGCCCGACGCCCAGCCCGAGGGCGAGGCCGACATCGTACTGGCCAACATCCTCGCCGGCCCGCTGGTCGAGCTGGCCCCGCGGCTGATCGCAGCGGTTGGCGACGGCGGCGCGCTGGTGCTCTCCGGCGTGCTCGCCGAGCAGGCCGAGACGGTGCGTGCGGCCTATGCCGAGACGATCGCGCTTGATCCCACCTGTCAGCGCGAGGACTGGGTACGGATCAGCGGACGCCGCTCGACATGAGCGCCCGCCCCTTCCGGATCGGCCCGCACCGACTGGAGAACAATCTGGTGCTGGCGCCGATGGCCGGCATCACCGATCGCCCCTTCCGCACCCTCTGCCGCCGTCTCGGCGCGGGGCTCGCGGTCTCGGAGATGATCTCGGCCAACACCGCGCTGTGGGGCACCCGCAAGTCGGTGCGCCGACTCGACTTCGGCGACGAGCACGGACCGGTCTCGGCGCAGATCCTCGGCGCCGACCCCGCGGCCATGGCCGAGGCGGCGCGGATCAACGTCGCCCACGGCGCCGACATCATCGACATCAACATGGGCTGCCCGGCGAAGAAGGTGTGCAAGGTCGCCGCCGGCTCGGCGCTGTTGCGCGACGAGTCGCTGGTGGCGGCGATCCTCGAGGCGGTGGTGGCGGCGGTGGAAGTACCGGTCACGCTCAAGATCCGCACCGGCTGGGCGCCGGAGGCGCGCAACGCCCCGCACATCGCCCGCATCGCGCACGAGAGCGGCATCGCCGCGCTCACCGTGCACGGGCGCACCCGCGCCTGCGGCTATGGCGCCCCGGCCGAGTACGACACCATCCGCGCCATCCGCGAGCAGGTGCCGATCACCCTGATCGCCAACGGCGACATCGGCGACGCGCGCTCGGCGCGCGCGGTTCTGGACTACACCGGCGCCGATGCTATCATGATCGGGCGCGCGGCCCAGGGACGCCCCTGGATCTTCCGCGACATCGCCACCGCACTGGCCACGGGCGACACGTCCGACCCGGCCCCGCCCCCCCGAACCTGGATCAGGGACCTCCTGCGCGAACACCTCGAGCAGCTCTACCAGTTCTACGGCGACCACGGCGGGGTGCGCATCGCGCGCAAGCACATCGCATGGTACAGCCGCCACCTCCCCGGTGCGGCGCGCTTTAGAGACCAAATCAACCGGACCGAGACGCCGGCGCAACAACTCGCGCAGGTGCTCGCGTTCTTCGATCAATGCCCCGACACGGAGACAGACGCAGCATGAAGACAGAGGCTGCAGGCAACGCATCGGAGCCGAACTCGACGGGGCTCCGGGTGACGGACGCCAACCACTCCGACCCGCTGAACAAGTGCGTGCGCCTCGCCCTGCGCGCCTATCTCGACAACATGGGCGACCATGACGTGCATGATCTCTACGCCCTGGTGATGGAGGAGGTCGAGCGTCCGCTGTTCGAGACCGTGCTCCAGCACACCGGCGGCAATCTCAGCCAGGCCTCGCGCATGCTCGGCATGACCCGCACCACCCTGCGCAAGCGGCTGAACGACTACGGGGTCGAGCGCGAGCGTTGAGCGCACCCCCGCCGGCGTCGACCGCGACGCCGACCGATTGATTCCCCGCGGGGAATCGATCAGCATCCATCCAGTACCAACCAACCGATCCGGACCTACACCAGATGCAACCCATCAATCGCGCCTTGATCAGCGTTTCCGACAAGACCGGCCTGGTCGACTTCGCCCGGGAGCTGGCGGCCAGAGGCGTCGAAATCCTCTCCACCGGCGGCACCGCGCGACTGCTCACCGAGCAGAACATCGCCGTCACCGAGGTCTCCGACTACACCGGCTTCCCCGAGATGATGGCCGGGCGCGTCAAGACCCTGCACCCGAACATCCACGGCGGCATCCTCGGTCGTCGCGGCACCGATGACCGGGTGATGCGCGAGAACGGGATCAAGCCGATCGATCTGGTGGTGGTCAACCTCTATCCCTTCGAGCAGACCGTGGCGCGTCCCGACTGCGACCTGCCGACGGCGATCGAGAACATCGACATCGGCGGCCCGACCCTGCTGCGCGCAGCGGCCAAGAACCACGCCAACGTCACCGTGGTGGTCGACGCCGCCGACTACGCCCGCGTCGGCGCCGAGCTGGCCGAGCACGGCGGGGTGAGCGACACCACCCGCTTCGACCTCGCCGCCAAGGCCTTCGAGCACACCGCCCGCTACGACGGCGCCATCGCCAACTATCTCGGCGCCCGCGCCGAGGCCCGGAGCGAAGGCGAGGAGGCCCCGGTGGCCCTGCCGCGCACCCTCTCGCTGCAGCTGGTGCGTCACCAGTCGATGCGCTACGGCGAGAACCCGCACCAGAACGCCGCCTTCTATGTCGAGCACCAGCGCGCCGAGGCCGGCATCAGCACCGCCCACCAGCTCCAGGGCAAGGCGCTGTCGTTCAACAACATCGCCGACACCGACGCCGCGCTCGAGTGCGTCAAGCAGTTCGACGAGGCCCCGGCCTGCGTCATCGTCAAGCACGCCAACCCCTGCGGCGTGGCCATCGGCGCGAACATCCGCGAGGCCTACGAGCGCGCCTTCTCGACCGACCCCGAGTCGGCCTTCGGCGGCATCATCGCCTTCAACCGCGAACTCGACGCCGAGACCGCGAAGCTGATCGTCGAGCGTCAGTTCGTCGAGGTGATCATCGCCCCCAGCGTCGCCCCCGAGGCCGCGGTGGCCGTCGCCGCCAAGAAGAACGTGCGTCTGCTCGTCTGCGGCGAGTGGTCGGCCCAGCCCGGCGCCCGGCTCGACTACAAGCGCGTCAACGGCGGCCTGCTGGTGCAGGACGCCGACCTCGCGCTCCACGACGCGCTGCGCACCGTCACCACCCGCGAGCCCAGCGAGCAGGAACTCACCGACCTGCTGTTCGCCTGGCGGGTGGCCAAGTTCGTCAAGTCCAACGCCATCGTCTACGGTCGCGACGGCATGACCATCGGCGTCGGTGCCGGCCAGATGAGCCGCGTCAACTCCGCGCGCATCGCCGCGATCAAGGCCGAGCACGCCAACCTCCAGGTCGCCGGATCGGTGATGGCCTCCGACGCCTTCTTCCCCTTCCGCGACGGCATCGACCAGGCCGCCGAGGCCGGCATCACCGCCGTCATCCAGCCCGGCGGCTCGATGCGCGACGAGGAGACCATCGCCGCCGCCAACGAGCACGGCATGGCCATGGTGTTCACCGGGATGCGCCACTTCCGCCACTAGGCCGGCGCATCAATCTGAACCGCAAAGACGCGAAGCACGCAAAGCGATCTTGAGGGAGGCCCTGGGCGCATCCCGACACCGGGGGCGGCAACAGGCCGCTCCCGGAGAAGAGCCTTGGCGTCCTTTGCGCCTTTGCGGTTCCATCTGCATCGGAGCAGCGGATTCGAACCATGCGCATCCACCCCACCGCCATCATCGAGGACGGGGCCGAGATCGACCCCAGCGTCACCATCGGCCCCTACTCGATCGTCGAGTCCGGCGCCGTGATCGGTCCCGAGTGCCGTATCGAGAGTTGCGCGCGCATCTACGGCAACACCCGCATGGGCGCGCACAACCGCGTCTGTCACGGCGTCACCCTCGGTGCCGAGCCGCAGGACCTGAGCTTCACCCCGGAGCGCGCCACCCCGCTGGTGATCGGCGACCACAACCATTTCAAGGAAGGGGTCAACATCAGCTGCGGGATCAAGTCCGAGCAGGGCACCCGCATCGGCGACCACAACTTCTGGATGGCCTTCTCCCACGCCGGACACGACGCCCAGGTCGGTGATCACAACATCCTCGCCAACGGCGCCACCCTCGCCGGTCATGTCACCGTCGAGGACCACTGCTTCGTCTCCGGTCAGGTGGCGGTCCACCAGTTCGCCCGTATCGGCGCCTACGCGATGATCGCCGGGGTCACCGGGGTGTCGCAGGACGTGCCGCCCTACGCCCTCGCCGACGGCCACCGCGCCCGCTTCGTCGGGCTCAACGTGGTCGGGCTGCGCCGCGGCGGCTTCGATCAGGCGCAGCGCAGCCGCATCAAGGCGGTCTACCGGCTGGTGTTCCGCTCCGGGCTGCGTCTGGCCGAGGCGCTGGTGCGCGCCGAGCGCGAGCACCCCGGCCCCGAGACCGAGCACATCGTGCGCTTCATCCAGTCGAGTCGACGCGGGCTGATCTCGCTCGGCTGAGCCGCGAACCGAACCCAACCCACACAGCCAATCGCGCGGCCAGCGGCCGCGTCTGGAGCAACCCCATGAAGATCCTCATCATCGGTGGCGGCGGGCGCGAACACGCGCTGGCCTGGAAGGCCGCCCAGTCCCCGCTCGCCGAACGCGTCTATGTCGCCCCCGGCAACGGCGGCACCGCGCTCGAACCCAAGATCGAGAACGTGGCGATCGCCGCCGAGGACATCGCCGCGCTGGTCGACTTCGCCCGCGCCCAGCAGATCGGCCTGACCATCGTCGGCCCCGAGGCGCCGCTGGTCGCCGGCGTGGTCGACGCCTTCGCCGAGGCCGGGCTGGCCTGCTTCGGCCCGCGCCGCGACGCCGCCCAGCTGGAGGGCTCCAAGGCCTTCACCAAGGACTTCCTCGCCCGTCACCAGATCCCCACCGCCGCCTACGGCGTGTTCACCGAGATCGAGCCGGCGCTCGCCTATCTGCGCGAGATCGGCGCGCCGATCGTGGTCAAGGCCGACGGCCTGGCCGCCGGCAAGGGCGTGATCCTCGCCGATGATCTGGCCACCGCCGAGGCCGCGGTGCGCGACATGCTCGACGCCGGGCGCTTCGGCAGCGCCGGGGCGCGGGTGGTGATCGAGGAGTTCCTGCGCGGCGAGGAGGCGAGCTTCATCGCCATGGTCGACGGCGAGCACATCCTCCCCTTCGCCACCTCGCAGGACCACAAGGCGCGCGACGACGGCGACCGCGGCCCCAACACCGGCGGCATGGGCGCCTACTCGCCGGCACCGATCGTCACCCCCGAGATCCACGCCCGCATCATGCGCGAGGTGATGGAGCCGACCGTCGCCGGGCTCGCCGCCGAAGGCACGCCCTACACCGGTTTCCTCTACGCCGGGCTGATGATCGACGAGCACGGCACCCCCAAGGTGCTGGAGTTCAACTGCCGTCTCGGCGACCCCGAGACCCAGCCGCTGCTGATGCGTCTCGACTCCGACCTGATCGCGCTGTGCCAGGCCGCGCTCGAGGGTCGGCTCGACCGGATCGAGGCCGCCTGGAACCCCAACCCCGCGCTCGGCGTGGTGATGGCCGCCGGCGGTTATCCGGACGGCTACGAGAAGGGCAAGGAGATCCTCGGTCTGGAGGCCGCCGCGGCCACCGGCGCCAAGGTGTTCCATGCCGGGACCACGCGCGAGGGCGAGCAGGTGCGCACCAGCGGCGGGCGCGTGCTCTGCGTCACCGCCATCGGCGAGAACGTCTCGGCGGCCCAGGCCGCCGCCTATGCCGGGGTCGACCAGATCTGCTGGGACGACTGCTTCTGCCGTCGCGACATCGGCCACCGCGCCATCGCCCGCGAGCGCGCGGACGACTGAGCGCTCGGCCAGCGCGCCGGGCCTGCGCCCGGCGCGACTCAGAGCCCGTCGAGCAACCGCGCCAGCCCGGCCAGCTCGGGATGGCGCGCGGCGACCGTGCGCAGCGCGTCGAGCACCCGTGGCAGGTCGTCGAGATACTGCCGCTTGCCGTCGCGCAGCGCGAGCCGGGCGAAGATCCCGCACACCTTGAGGTGACGCTGCACCCCCATGAGGTCGAACCAGCGCAGGAACTGCGCCGGGTCGCGACCGCCGGCGCTCGCCGCCGGGAGGACGCCGCGCGCCAGCGCGTGCCGGCGGAAGTCGAGCGCCCAACCCTCGACGCGCGCCTCCGGCCAGCTGATATAGGCGTCGCGCAGCAGCGACACCAGGTCATAGGTCAGCGGCCCCAGCACCGCGTCCTGGAAATCGAGGACGCCGGGGTTGTCGGCGGCCAGCCACATCAGGTTGCGCGAGTGATAGTCGCGATGCACGCAGACCTGCGGCTGTTCGAGGGCGCTGTCGATCAGCACCCGGTCGAGCGCATCGAGCAGCGCCGTGGTCGCCGCGTCGGGCGCGCGCCCGAGATGGCGTTCGAGGAACCAGTCGCGGAACAGCCCCAGCTCGCGTCCGAGGAAGGCGGCGTCGTAGCGCGGCAGGTCGTCGCTCGCCACCGCCGTCTGCAGCGTCAGCAGCGCGTCCATCGCCTCGCCATAGAGCCGGTCGGCGTTGGTCTCGTCGAGCACCTGCAGATAGGGCCGCTCACCGAGGTCGTCGAGCAGCAGGAAGCCCTGCTCGGTCGCCGCGGCGTGCACCCCGGGCGCATTGAGCCCGGCCGCGCGCAACCGTCGCGCCAGGCGCGCGAAACGGCCACAGTCCTCGTGCTCGGGCGGGGCGTCCATCGCGATCAGGGTACGATCGTCGAGATGGACCCGCAGATAGCGCCTGAAGCTCGCGTCGGCCGAGGCCGGGGTGAGCAGGAAGGGCGCCCCTTCGAGCACCTGATCGAGCCAGGCGTGGAGCGCTGCGTCGCGGTCGGCCAAGGGGGAACTCCGGTGGGTTGTCGGTGAAAACACAGAGGGAGGCGCAATGATCCAGCCACCAGCGCGTGCGCGCAACGCCGGGATCGGCTCCGGGACGGCCCATCTCGCCGTTCGACGGGGCATGATCGCGATTGATGGTATGGCCCAGATATGACATCGTTGCAGCCTCCAACCGGATCCGTCCACCCGCTCACCAACCAGCCCGTCAGACGCATGGCGACCATGGTCGACTTCAAACAGGGCGTGCGCGCCTCACTGCTGGCGACCCTGCTCGCCGTCTCCGCGCCGGGCGCGGCGAACTGCACCCAGGACTGCCCGGAGTCCGAATCCAGCGATGGCGGCACCCTGGCGACGCTGCGCGCCATGCTCTCGGCGATCCGTCTGCCCGACCTGGTCGCGCTCAGCCCGCTCGCCCCCGATGACAGCCTCCCGGCCGAGCCCGAGGAGCCCGTCCCGCAGCCCGGCGCGGCGCGCGCCAGCGTCGATTATCTGCACCGGGGGCTGGAGTGGGATCAGTGCGGCCCGCGCAAGGGCGCCAACGTCTCCATCCTCGGCAACGAGGACGACACCACCCCCATCGACATCGTCGCCGACCGGGTCGACTACGACCGCCGGGGCGAGCGCATCGAACTGCGCGGCACCGTCGAGATCACCCGCCCGGGCCAGCGTCTCGAGGCCGACCGCGCCACCTACGCGAGCGCCAGCGGCCAGACCGAGGCCAGCGGCGACGTCTTCCTCGACTATCGCGGGCTGCGTCTCCAGGGCGATCGTGCCGACTACAACCTCGACACCCAGACCGGCGAGATCGAGCACGCCCGCTACCGTCTCTCCGGCAGCGCCAACCTGCGCGGCAGCGCCACCCGCGCCGAGCTGCTCGACCCGGCGCGCAGTCGCTACGAGGACATCGTCTACACCACCTGCGCGCCCGGCAACGACGACTGGTCGATCCGCGCCTCCACCCTGGAGCTCGACCGCGACAGCGGCATGGGCGTGGCGCGCAACGCGCGGCTGCGGGTGGCCGACGTGCCGGTGCTCTATACCCCCTATCTGCGCTTCCCGATCGACGATCGGCGGCGCAGCGGCCTGCTGATCCCCTCGTTCGGCTCGTCGAGCGAGACCGGCACCGATATCACCATCCCCTACTACTGGAACATCGCGCCCAACATGGACGCGACCCTGATGCCGCGCTACATGAGCACCCGCGGGCTGATGCTCGGCGGCCAGTTCCGCTATCTCTCGCCCCACCAGCAGATCGAGATCAACGCCGAGCTGCTGCCCGAGGACCGCAAGAACCCCGAGGAAGGGGTGCGCGGCGCGCTGCGCGTGCTGCAGAACGGCTACTACGCCGGCTGGTACAGCTCGATCGACTACGCCTCGGCCTCCGACGACCAGTATCTGGAGGACTTCGGCAACCGACTCGACGTCACCAGCCTGCGCAACCTCTCGCAGCGTGCCGACTTCGGCTATACCGGCGAGGGCTGGCGCACCCTGATCCGGTTGCAGCAGTTCCAGACCGTCGACACCAGCATCACCCCCGAGAACCGTCCCTACGGCCAGCTCCCGCACCTCGAACTCGAACTCGACCCGCAGCGCTGGAACGGCCTGCTCGAGTACCGCTTCCAGGGCCAGTACGACTACTTCGACCACAACACCGCAGTCCACGGCAGCCGCCTGGTGGCCATCCCCTCGGCGCGCATCCCACTGCGACGCAGCTTCGGCTATCTCATCCCCCAGGCACGGGTCTACTACACCGGCTACGAGCTGCAGGACCAGCAGGACGGCCTGCCCGAGCGCCCCTCGCACCTCATCCCCAGCTTCGATCTCGACGGCAAGCTGGTCTTCGAGCGCGAGACCAACTGGTTCGGCAGCAGTGCGCTGCAGACCCTGGAGCCGCGCATCTACTACCTGCTCACCGCCTACGAGGACCAGTCGGACACCCCGCGCTTCGACACCACCGCGCTCGACTTCAGCTTCGCCAGCCTGTTCCGCGCCAACCGCTTCACCGGCTACGACCGCATCGGCGACGAGAACCGTCTCACCCTCGGCCTGACCTCGCGCACCATCGCCGACGACAGCGGGCGCGAACTGTTCCGCGCCAGCATCGGCCAGATCTACTACTTCGACTCGCGCCGCGTGCGACTCTACGGCGACGAGGCCGAGGAGGACGTCAGCTCCTCGGTCGCCGGCGAGTTCGCCGCCCGGCTCAGCCAGGACTGGAGCGCACGGGCGAGCGTGCAGTGGAACCCCAACGAGACCGAGGACCCGTGGGAGAAGCGGGTGCTGCAGCTGCGCTACGCCCCCGAACCGAACCGTCTGGTCAACCTCAGCTATCGCTACAACCTCGGCAACCAGACCGGATCCGAACGCTACGAGGACGCCGACCTCTCCTTCCAGCTCCCGCTCGGCGACCGCACCCGGCTGGTCGGGCGCTGGCTCTACTCGATGCTCAACGACGAGACCATCGAGGCCTTCGCCGGCATCGAGTACGGACGTTGCTGCTGGCGCCTGCGCCTGCTCGGACAGCACCTCAAGACCAGCTCCGAGCGCGACGGCAGCACCAGCGTCATGTTGCAACTGGAGCTTGCCGGTCTCGGTTCATTCGGCAACCCGATCGACAAGCTCCTGGAAAGAGGAATCTATGGGTACCACACGGACTAACCGGCCCGCCCCCTGGGCCGGCCTGCTCGGCGGCCTCGCGCTCGCCCTGGCGCTCGCGCTCGGCGCGACGCCCGCCACCGCCGCGGTCGAGGCGCTCGACGCCATCGTCGCCGTGGTCAACGACGACGTCATCGTGCAGAGCGAGGTCGAGCGCGAGATCGAACTGGTGCTGCCGCAGATGCAGCGCGCCGGCACCGCCGCGCCGCCGCGCCCGCAGCTCGAGAAGCAGGTGCTCGATCGCCTGATCCTCAAGCGGCTGCAGCGCCAGCAGGCCCGCGCGCTCGGCATCGAGGTCGACGAGGCCACCCTCAACGAGGCGCTCGGCGACATCGCCGCGCGCAACGGTCTCACCATCGCCGAGCTGCAGGCCACGCTCGAGACCGGCGGCATCGACTTTGCCGACTTCCGCGAGGACACCCGCGACCAGATCCTCACCAGCCGACTGCAGAACCAGGAGGTGGTGAGCAAGATCCGCATCACCGACCAGGAGATCGACCGCTTCCTCGAGCGCGAGTCGAGCCTGCTGATCGAGCGCGAGCGGGTGCGTCTCCAACACATCCTCATCGCCCTGCCCGAGCAGCCCGACGCCGAGCAGGTCGCACGCGCCGAACGCAAGGCCAAGCAACTGGTGGTCAAACTACGCGGCGGTGCCGACTTCGCGGCACTCGCGGCACGCGACTCCGACGGGCGCAACGCGCTGCAGGGCGGCGACCTCGGCTGGTTCGAGATCGGCGCCACCCCGACCCTGGTCGCCGACCTGGCGCTGACCCTCAACGAGGGCGAGATCAGCGACCCGATCCGCAGCTCCAGCGGCTATCACATCATCAAGCTCAGCCAGATCGAGGGCGCCAAGCCGGGCAACCTGCAGCAGACCCATGTGCGCCACATCCTCATCCGCACCAACGAGCTGGTCTCCGACGCCGACGCCAAGCGCCGTCTCTCGGTGCTGCGCCAGCGCATCCTCGGCGGCGACGACTTCGCCCTGCTCGCCCGCGCCAACTCCGACGACACCGGCTCGGCGCTGCGCGGCGGCGACCTCGGCTGGGTCAATCCCGGCGACACCGTGCCGGCCTTCGAGGAGGTGATGGACAGGCTCGGGCCGGAGCAGCTCAGCACCCCCTTCCAGAGCCCCTTCGGCTGGCATCTGGTGCAGGTGCTGGAGCGCCGCACCCAGGACTCGGCCGAGGGTGCGATGCGCATCAAGGCACGCGAGGCGCTGCAACAGCGCAAGGCCGAGGAGGCGATCGAGCAGTGGCTGCGCCAGCTGCGCGACGAGGCCTATATCGAGATCAGGCTCGACGACCTCGAGCCCTGAGCGGACGAAGACGGCGCCGCGTGGATGCGGCGCCGGAAGGAGACGGGATCGTGACGGGCGCGCCGCGCGGCGCGCCCGGGGCGAGAGGCAGGTCGCGACTCAGGCGCCGGCCTCGAGCTGGGCGACCTTGTCCATCACCAGCTTCTCCAGGTCGCGCTTGTACTGCGCCACCCGCTCGCGGATCTCGGGGTCGGACGCGCCGAGGATCTGCGCCGCGAGCAGCCCCGCGTTCTTCGCCCCGTTGATCGCCACCGTCGCCACCGGCACCCCGGCGGGCATCTGCACGATCGACAGCAGCGAGTCCTCGCCCGACAGGGTCGAGGTCTTCACCGGCACCCCGATCACCGGCAACGGCGTCAGCGAGGCGGCCATGCCCGGCAGGTGTGCCGCGCCGCCGGCACCGGCGATGATCACCTGCAGCCCGCGCGCGACGGCCTGCTCGGCGTACTCGTAGAGCCGACGCGGGGTGCGGTGGGCCGAGACGATGGTCATCTCGTAGGGGATGCCGAGACCGGCCAGGCTGTTGGCCGCCTCCTGCATCACCGGCAGGTCCGAATCGCTGCCCATGATGATGCCGACGCGCGCGCGCGCGCGTTCCTGAACCTGGCTCATGCCTGCTCCTCCCCGGTGATCTCGATCAGCTCGCGTACCCGCAGCGCCTTCTCGCGCGCCTGTTCGATGTCGGTATCGAGCACGGTGACATGGCCCATCTTGCGAAACGGCGAGGTGGTGGCCTTGCCGTAGAGGTGCACGCACACGCCCGGGATGGCGAGGGCCTCGGCCATCCCCCGGATCACCGGCCGGCCACGATAGCCGGGCGCGCCGAGCAGATTGATCATCGCCGCCGGCACCAGCTGGTCGGTCGAGCCGAGCGGCAGCCCCACCACCGCGCGCAGATGCTGCTCGAACTGGTCGGTGACGCAGGCCTCGATGGTGTGATGGCCGGAGTTGTGGGTGCGCGGCGCCACCTCGTTGACCAGCAGCGAGCCGTCCTCGGCGAGGAACATCTCGACACCGAACACCCCGACGCCGCCGAGCGCCTCGACCGTGCGCACCGCCAGGGCGCGCGCCGCCTCGGCCTCGCTGTCGTCGATCGCCGCCGGGGCGAGCAGCATGTCGAGCACGTTCTCGCCGGCGCGGAAGCACATCTCCACCGGCGGGTAGCAACGGCAGGCGCCGTCGCGCCCACGCGCCACCAGCACCGCGACCTCCTTGCGCGCCGGCACGAAGCGCTCGACCAGCGAGGGCACCGGCAGGTGACGGTCGAAGTCCTCCGGACGCTTGATGATCGACACCCCGCGCCCGTCGTAACCACCGCGCCGCGCCTTCTGCACCAGCGGATAGCCGAAAGCGGCGAAGGCCTCGGGCGTGGGCTCGGGCATCGGCACGAAGGGCGCGGTGGGAATCCCCGCCGCCTCCAGCGCCTGCTTCTGGGTGAGCTTGTCCTGGATCAGCGCCAGCACCCCCGGCGCCGGATAGATCGCATGCCCCTCCTGCTCGAGTTCGACCAGGGTCTCGGTGCCGATGTCCTCGATGTCGAAGGTGAGCACGTCGCAGGCATCGGCCAGCTCGCGCAGCTTGGCCGGATCATGATAGTGACCGACGATCTGCTGACTGGCGATCTGCGCCGCGGGCGAACCCGGCTGCGGATCGAGCACCACGCAGGTGCAGCCGATCCGCTTGGCGGCCTTGGCCATCATGCGGCCGAGTTGGCCACCACCGATGATGCCGATACGGGCAATGGGTAAGGAAAATCGATCCATAGTGCAATGATCGGGGATGTGGAAGAAATTGGAAAGCCCTAAAGAATACAGGGGAGTAGTCAGGACAGCGCGTGGACGTATCGGCTGGGTCGGGCGACGGTCGCGGGGACGCTGAGACGACATGGTATCGGCTGCGCCCGCGAGTCTCCAGTCTTACCTTCCGTGCAAAACCTCGCGCCCGAGACGTCTGCGGATGCCAACAAGCCTCAATCTCGCCGAAAAACGGGGGGCCGACTTGTCGTAACGGCTGGCAGGTCGTCGACAGGGCTTGAGTCCTGCCAACGGGCGCTCGGTGGCGTTGCGATCGCGGGATTTGCGAAACGTCCGCAGACAGCCAGCCGCAGCGGCGCTTACGCCCTCTTCTTGTCCGCCGCCAGCGCCGAGACGCATGGCACGGACCGGCGTCGAGTCGATCATCCAGGTCTCCCGCCCGATCCCCCGGTCTCGGGTTGCCGGAGGTGCAACCGCTCCAGGCCCTTGGGCAAGGTGTCGCCCCAGGCCAGCCACGCCATGCCGCCACCGGGCACAGCCCCGGAAGAGACCCTTGAGCGAAGAGACCCTTGAGCATCGGGCGAGCGCACCGGCGCCGCTGGCTGCAATCAACGCCCTGGGCTTCAAACCTGTGCGATCGAGCCCCCCGTCAGAAACAAGGATCGCCAAACAGACGCAGGACGACCCCCCCTTACTGGACAAGAGACTGGAACTCGCCGCGGGCCTTGAGCTTGGTCATGAACAGCGAAGCGCCAAACTCAGTCCAGTGCAGTTGGTCAAAATACGAAAACTTGTTGTTTTCATAGAATGGACATCCGCCAGCACAGAAAACCTCTTCGGTGTCGATAAAGTCGACACCCAGACGACCTGCCATGCTCCTTGCATAATCGGTTTCTTCCGGTCTCAACCATCTCTTCTCGTTGAGCGATGCGTTCATCAAGGGCAACGATCTTTGCCCCTTGGTGATCGCATTGATGGATAGCCATGTCTCTCCGATCAATGGCTTCGGACCGAAAAAGACAACCTTTATCTCAGGATTGAGAGCCTTTATTTCCGCGACGGCCTGGCGATAGAATGCTTCCGCATCTTCCGGCTCGCCGGCCATTTGCCAATGAGCGGCATAGACAAAGATTTCAGCGTCCTTTATCTCCGGCGAAGAGATCATCGTCGCAAAGTTCTGACGACACGACTCCGCGTTCTTTTCAGCCCCCCACTTCGGCATCATGAAGGCGGCGCACTCAAAGCTGGTCTGATAGATCTTCAGACCAAAACGATCGTCGTTCGCCAATGCCTTGTAGATATCGAATGCCTGACTATCCCCGAAGATCAGTATATTCGTCGCATCGTCACGGAAACCGCTGCCCGAAATCTCCGACCAATACTGCTCCCGCTCCTGCTTTATCGCCTGCTCATCCATCGCAAGATTGGAATTCAGCCTGAATCCAAACCCGTTACCCAGATAGGTGGCAAGCCCAACCAGGCCAATGCCCGACATGGCGAACACCAGCACCAGGATCTTCTTTCCACCGACCCTGGAGCGAACCCTTTTCTCGACGAACTGGTAGGTCAACCATGCCAACAGGAAGGCCCCGGCGACACCGAGCAGCCGGGTCGCCACGGCAGGCGAGCCGTCCTCGAGGATATAACCGAAGGAAAGGATCGGCCAATGCCACAGATAAAGCGGATAGCTGATCAGGCCGACCCACACGAAGAGTCGGCTTGAAAGCACTTTCTCGTTGACCCATGCCTGAGGCCCGGCAGCGATTATCAAGACGGCGCCAAGTACAGGGAACAGCGCCCAATAACCCGGAAACTCGGATCGTTCGTTGATTTGTGTGACGGCAACGATCAAAAACAGCACGCCAACCAAGGAAAAAACATTGGCCTTGTTTAGAAATGCCTTGCCCTTGCCCGTCTCGACGGCACTGCCAACCGGCTCGGCATACAGTTTCAGCCAGGCCAGCAGACTCCCGGCAAGCAGCTCCCAGAAGCGGGTCAGCGGAAGGTAAAAAGCGGCTTCCTCGTTGTTTTTTGTCGTGACGATACCGAGAGAGAAAGACACGACGAAGACACCCGCGATCAGCCAGGCAAGGCTTAACCCCTTTCGCCATGCCAGCATGACCAGCAGGGGCCAGAAGATATAGAACTGTTCCTCGACACCCAGGCTCCACAAGTGCAGCAAGGGCTTTAGTTCGGCGGCACTATCGAAATATCCCGACTCCGTAAACAGAACGATGTTGGAGATGAAGGCAGCACCAGAGGCAATATGCTTGCCCAGCTGCTCGTACTCGTTCTCCAGCAAGAAATACCAGCCAAAGAGATAACTCGAGAGCAGCACCAGGAAAAGCGCCGGAAAGATCCGCTTCACCCGTCTGCCATAGAAATCGGACAGACTGAAAGCACCGGCATCAACGCTCTTGAATATGATCGAGGAGATAAGAAAACCGGATATCACAAAGAAAACGTCAACGCCAACGAAGCCACCCCTCAAATGGCTGGGAAAGGCGTGAAAAAGAACGACAAAAAGAACGGCGACAGCCCGGAGCCCGTCAATATCTGGACGATATGCGGGATGACAGCCAGAACCTTTACTTGGACGCTTTTCTTTTTCCATCAAAAACAACCTGCCCCCTGCCTGAAAATCAGGAAGCACAAATCATGAATATTCGAAAAGCGAAAGGATCTTCACTTCCCAACAAGAGGCATGGCCGTCAACGCTCACACGAGCCCTTGAGCCTTTTCAAAAGCCGCAAGGTCTTCCCGAGCCCGCTCCTCAACCACGACGGTAGTCTCGGACTGCTCGCGACCTTGATGAGCGAATACTTGAAAAAGGCATACGCGGCCATTTTATAGGTCGACTGAGGGTTGATGTAGATGGCTTCTTTTGCCAGTTGTCTGGGCCCCGCCTCGAACAGGGCCTGTCCTCTTGCCACCGGCGCCACCGGAAGGAGCCTGTGGTAATCCGCCACCATCCCGTCCAAGGTGCGCGGCGGAGTCTGTTCGAGCCGGCCACGCACCCTGGAGAGAACCTCCCTGTCGTCATCGAGAGCGCGCATCAGTTCGACAACCGCCCCGGCATCCAGGTCACACAGAAAACCGGTTTCACCATGATCGATGCGATCGACAAAACTCCCCACTCGGGTGGCAACGACAGGTATGCCATAGTGCTGCAGCTCGCCAAGCGTGTAGGAAAAGGTTTCCGGGACCAGAGAACAGAGCAAGCCGACATGCGGGCGCAAGGCGGAAAGCTCGGACTGAATCTCTCCCCGGGCATAGTGCTCGACGAGATGAACGCCGGGAATGCTGGAGAACACATGGCCGCTGACACCACAGCCGATCAGGTAGATGTCCGCAAACCGAGCCAAGGCGGGCAGGACCTGCTCGAGCAGCCTCAAGCCCTTCGCCTCACTCAGTTTTCCCGGAATCACAACACGCAACCGCCCCGCATCCTCTCCCGCGAGCGATGGGCTGGGCGACAACCCCAAGCCGTGCGGAATGACATGGGCAGGCAGGGATTCGAGCTGAGGCATCTGGGTACGCCATCGCTCGAGCACGGAACGGACAGGCGTGACCAGCGTGACGGGGTTGTCCTGCAAGACCCCGACAAAGGCTGCGCGCAACGCCTCCCAGTCCTCCGGGGCACGACTGGTAAAGAATTGATGGCCAGGATTATCCTTCATGCACGCCCGAAGCCTTTCGCCATCACAGCGGGCGCAGACATCGTTGAACCGGGAATACAGCGCGATACAGAAAGGATAATGGTCATGAGCAACCAGCAAGGTCGGGAGGCCGGTGCGAAAGACATCGAGCGAGTGACCGATCAGCGAAGAGACGATAACGCCCTGGACCTGATATTCCGAGAGGATCTCGCGCAGGACGGCGCGATAATCCAGATTGGCCAGTGCCGTCTCCGTGATTGGCGTGGTCAGTGACCAGACACGGAGCGGCGGCATCGCACTGTAGCTGCTGTAAAGCTCGAGACGCTGCCCGAACTCACCCCAGGAGCCGATCGACTTCAAGACCAGGTTGACTCGACTCGAATCACCCGCGATGAAATCATCCACCCAGTGACCGAGCCCGCCGCCCCAGCTATGAGCGATATGCAGCTGAACCGGCTGCGATGAACGGACGGCTGCGGAATCGATGGCTGGCGCATGCCCCTCGTCAAGCCTGGTGCGCAACCATCCGAGCAGCTTGCTGGATTTCGACGCAGACTCGATGTATGCCGAGAGCGCGCTTGACTCACCCAGGCCTCGCTGTTTCGCGGTCAGCAAATTCAGCGCGACCAAGCTGACGAGACCGGCGCGCTCGAGACAAACGACCGGGTCCAGGCCCCTGCCTGCCGCCCGTAGAGCGGACAGCCCTTGCGCGGTCAAGTAGCAGCACTGGGGGAACAGGATGGGAAGCTGTAGGTGTTGCGTTGCGCCGAGCGCCGCAACCAGCCGGTCGTTGTCCAGCCACGCGGTCATGGCGGCCGCATCGACCGCGCCCGTTGAACTCGATCCACGCGCGGAGAGACCAGCGCCGTCATCGAGGGGCGGCACCCCCATGCAAAGCGGAGAAATGCAGCCGATCAGGGCGTCGTCCTTGGCGATGGAACGCAGCCGCGTATCCCACCCGGGCGGCACCAGGAAGCCGGCGCCGACAACCATCACCTCGCTGACCGAGGCCGGCAGCGTGCTCAGGATGTCGGAGAGACCGTTGCTGACCTGCGGGTGGATCTCGACGCGATCATCCCGCGCAAGATCCAGGCCGACCCGGCTGGAAAGCTCGCTGCAAAACGCCTGCTCTTCCCGCTCGCTCATCCCCCGGCTAAACCCAGGCAGATAGAGTCGAATCCCGGTCGCGTAGGCAGTATTCGACAACAGCAGGCGCAGGCTCTCGACCAGACAGTCATCCCGCACCGTCAAGCCTGTTGTCGCAGGGCCCCCATCAAAGCAAAGCACGCGTTCCACGGTAGCATCAGCGCCGGAGCAACCGGGCACCTCGACTCACCAGACGGGCCAGCTTCCAGCTACGTGAATGCTTGATGCGACGCAGCTCATCGAGCGCCTCGCTCAACTGTGCCCGCAGCGCCTCGGCGGGAAGCTCGTCGAAGTCCGTTGGTGCCGGACCATTGACACGGAACCAGTCGTAATAGGACTGATGGAGGTCTGAGGTGTCGAATGGATCGGGGAAGGCGTCCTGCAGATCCTGACGGTTGCGATAGACGATCCTCTGCAGCTTGGTGATCGTCTCCCCGTTGCTGTAGCAGGCAAACTTGCACGGCAGCTTGCCGAGCGCGTCCTGACCGTTCTTGCGACACTCCTCGATATACCAGTCGCGCAGCTTGAAGAGCACCGGGCTGGATTTCCCGTAACGCTTCAGCATGGCCTCCTGGGCGCCGCTGTCGAACCCGGAGAAGTGATAGAAGCTCAAGGGCTGGCCATTGATCTCGATGCCGTCCTCGATCGACCCCGTTGCCTGTCGGTGGCTGATGTTCCAGGTTGCGACATTGTATTGAGGATCACGCAGGATCAGCACGTCCTCGAAGAAGCCGGGCGCCAGATCGACCCACCGCTGATCGGTGAACAGTCCGTTGGGGATATCGTCATAACAGAAGTCCACCAGCCGCGCCGCCCACCAGTCGAGAAAACGCCGTCCCTCGCTGCTGGCGGTGTTGACGCCGACGAACCCCAGATTGTAGATCCCGTGCTTCAGGGCACTGATCTCGTTGTCGAGAATCCCCTGCAGATCCTCCTCCGGGGCGGTCAGGTGAGGCGTCAGGGCGACGCTGTGCCCGGCAAGCTTGCCGCTGAGTTCATCCAGACCACCGAAAACAACCATGTCGGGGTCGAAATAGAAGACCTGCGCCGCATCATGCCGTCGTGCGATCTCCTGTGCCGCCAGGCCTTTCACTGCGGTGCAAAGCTCCACCACGCTGTGCTTGAACACCCAGGCATTGACATCGGCGACCGGCAGATCCTCGATCTGCAGCACACTATCGAAAGGCTCCGCCGCCAGATCGAAACCGCTGGGCGGCGTGTCGCTGAGCATCAAGTGGAAACCAGCATCGGGGCAGACCCGCTTGATCGACGAAGCCAGCACGCGAGCCTTCGGCAGATAGTTGCTCGTAATGCTGGTAAAGCAGTGAGGCGATGATTTCATTTTTTACGCAGAATCCTCGTATAACGCCAACTACGGCTGGCATGAATGGCGGCCAACTCCGCCTTGTGCGCGGCCAGGGCCGTCTCGCGCTCTGCCAGTTTGGCCTTCAGCAAGGCCACTTCTTGCTGGCGAGTGCTCGACTCCAGGTCGAGCGCATCACGCAGCAGGGCCACGTCAGCCTCGCGATCGCGCACGAAGCGCTCGACGCGTTGCTCACCCAGCTCCCGCCAATGGCGACGCAGATGGCGATGATTGCGGTGCATGGCTGCCAGCAGCGCGCGCGGGACACCGAAGCGCTCGCGGAGTATCCCTCGCTGCATGCGCTCGATCTCCGCGCCACCGCGCAGCGCGCCCGACAAAATCGTATTGGCGCCGTGAAGGCGATAATCGAACAGGGGCTCGTCGATCAGATAGGTGAATCGCTCCGGCGCCTCGAGCGCGGCCCGCAGCGCAAACTCCCAATCGACGACATAGCGATATTCCCTGAGACCGCCGATGCGATCCAGCAGCGCGCGCCTGAAAAAGAAGTTCGAGGTCGAGGCCGTATAGTTGCCGTACAGCAAGCCGGCCACGGGGCCATCGGCCCTCGCGTACTGACGGAACCCTTCGATCATCGTATTGAACCAGTGCCCGGGGTCGCTCACGACGCCCCCGTCCTGGTCGATCAGGCGCAAATCGCTGACCAGGAAGTCGTACCCCTCCCCCGCCACCGCGAGCAGACGCTCGAGACGATCCGGGTGATAGCGGTCGTCGGAATTCAGGATGGCGACCCACTCCCCGCGGGCCATCGACAGCCCGCGGTTGATCGTCGCATGCGAACCGGCGTTGTCCTGGCGCAGCAGCCGGGCGCGCGGATCATTGGCTAGGGCTCGCTCGGCAACCGCCGCCGTGTCATCCGGCGAGCCGTCATCGATGACGATCAGCTCGAGGTCATCGAAGCTCTGCCGCAGCACACTGTCGATGGCCTCGGCGATGAACGCCTGATGACGGTAGGCCGGAATCACGACACTGACAGATGGGGTCTTGCTCATGATTCATCTCTGTTGAAAACGGCAGTCATCATCACTCATCCCCCTTTCGCCGCAAGCCGCTCACCCGCCGCACCAGCCGGCGCAGCGGTGCGGTCATGGTCCAGGATCGGGAGGACTGGATGTCCCGCAGTGCGGCCTCGGCCGAGGCATGTCGCGACTGGCTCAGGTCGAGCGCCTGGTTGACCGACGCCAGCTCGGCGCGCTGACGTGCGACAACATCCTGCAGCGTCTCGACGTCGCGCTGGAGCTGGTGACAGATGGCAACATGGCGCTGCCAGAAGAGATCCGTCTCGCCGGTGAGACGCAGATACGCGGAGAGTTCCGGGGCGCCCGCGGCCACGGGCTCGCCGGGCGCAAGCGCCCGATGAAGGATCTCCAGGGCCAGCGCGCGATGAGCCGGCGTCCCGATCGCCAGGGCGGTCCAGGCCAGGCGCAGGCGCGGCGACGGCTCGTCTTGCGGCTGCGCCGGATGCGACAGCGGAGACACATGGCCGTCGAGACCGTCGGTCAGATAGTGACGCAAGACCTGCAACCGCTCCCAGGGCTCGCGAGCAAGCACCTCGGGACGCGCGGCGCTGGCATTGCGCTCGCCGTCGAGGATGCGGAAGTCGACCAGCTGCGCGTCGAGGATATGGATCTCGTAATGCGCGCAGAGCCGCACCCACATGTCCAGATCGGGCAACTGGGCCAGACGCGGGTCATAACAGCCGACATGGTCGTAGCATGAGCGCCGGATCAGGACCGAGGGGTGACACAGACAGTTTCCGGCATGAAAGAAGTGATCCAGCCATGCCTGACGAGAACGGTTCGCCTCCTCGAAGATCAGATAGTCCTTGTGTCCCGCGTCGGTGAAGGGCGCGCCGCGTTCGTCGATCAGGCGCGGCTTGGCAAACACCGCGCCGCACTCGGGGTGGCGCTCGAGAAACGCCACCTGAAGCGCCAGCTTGTCCGCTCGCCAGCGATCATCGGAGTTGAGCACGGCGACGAACTCGCCGCGCGCCCGCGCGATGGCATCGTTGACCGCGATGCAGGCCCCCTGATTGACGGCAAAGCCGTGAAAGCGGATGCGTCGATCCGAGGCGGCAAGCTCGCGGAGGATATCGGCGGTACCGTCATGGGAGCCGTCGTCGGTGACGACCAGCTCCCAATCGGTGAAGGTCTGGGCCTGCACGCTCTCGATGCATTCACGCACAAAGGCGGCATGGTTATATGCAGCGACAACAACGCTGACTCGTGGACTACTCATGATCGATCCATCTCTGTACTCGGCGCCAAGGCCTGCCTATCCTGCCCGCGGCGGCCAGGACTCCATGTCCTATCGCGGCGCGTCCTCGCCAAGCAACGCCGCCTCCAGTCGCAGCAGCTCGCGCGAGCGCTCCTTGACGCGCCGCGCCGGGCGACCGGCATAGACGCCGAACGCCGCGCAGCGCTTGGTGACCAGACTGAGCGCGCCGACCGCCACGCCCTCCTCCAGCGTCACCCCGGGCAGGATCACGCTCCCGGCACCGACGATCGCATGCCGTCCGAACCTCACCTCGCCGTGGGCAACGGCCCGATAGCAATCGGGCACCGTCGGATTGGTCAGCGCGGCGCCGGAGTAGTCATCGCTGCTCGAATACACCGACACCCGCGAGGACAGACCGCTGAAGTCCTCCAGACTGATCCGCGCCGCGCCGATCAGGGTACAGCCGACGGCAAGATGCACATGGCTGCCGATCGCGATGCCTCCGGCACCCGCCGACACCACGCAGAAGTCATCGATGCGCACCGCATCGCCCAGGGTGATGCGCGATGCGCCATAGAACACCGCACGCTCGGAGATCTCGACGTCGCGACCGACACCGGCGAACCCCAGCGCCTCGACCTCGGCACGCTCAAGCATCGCCATCGCCGGCCTCCCGCAAGACCGCGATCACGCGCGCCTGATCCTCCGCCTCGAGATCCGGGTAGAGCGGCAGACAGAGCACCTGTTCGGCCGCGCGCACCGCGTTCGGCAACAGGTCGGGCTGCGCCGATGGCAGCCCCCGGTACATCGGGAACGCCGAGATCAGCGGATAGAAATAACGCCGGGCATGGATGTCTCGCGCCTTGAAGCGCTGGTACAGGGCATCGCGATCGATGGGGTATGCCGACTCAACCATGATCGGGAAATAGGCATGATTCGCCCCCTCCGGCACCGGGTCCGGGTGACAGCGCAGTCCGGGGATCTCGTCGATGGCCGCGCGATAGATCCGCGCCAGCTCCGCGCGACGCGCCAGCGCGGCATCGACGTGCTCGAGCTGCAACAGGCCGAGTGCCGCGCAGAACTCGTTCATCTTGCCGTTGATGCCGGGGGCCACCACCGTCACCTCGTCGACGAAGCCGAAATTCTTCAGCCGATCGATACGCTGCTTGGTGCGCGCGTCCGGGCAGATGATCGCCCCGCCCTCGAAGGTGTTGAAGACCTTGGTGGCGTGGAAGCTCAACACCGACAGGTCGCCATGATCCACCAGACTGCGCCCCCCCACCCTGGCCCCGAAGGCATGCGCGGCATCATAGATCACCCTCAGGTTGTAGGTGTCGGCGATGCGCTCGATCGCATCCAGATCGCACGGATGGCCATAGACGTGCACCGCCAGGATCGCCGTGGTCTGCGGCGTGATCGCCGCCTCGATGCGCGCCGGGTCCAGGTTCAGCGTCACCGGATCGACATCGACGAACACCGGCTTGATCCCGTTCCACAGCAGCGAGTGCGCCGTCGCCACGAACGAGTAAGGCGTGGTGATCACCTCCCCGGTGATGCGCAGCGCCTGCAGGGCCGTGATCAGCGCCAGCGTGCCGTTGGCGAACAGCGCCAGATGCTCGACCCCCAGGTACTCGCCCAGCGCGGCCTCGAAGCGCGCGTGGAAGGGACCAGCGTTGGTCAGCATCCGCGCATCCCAGATCTGCTCCAGATAGGGCATGAACTCCCGCAGCGGCGGAAGGGCGGGTTGCGTCACATAGAGGGGTCTGGAGGAGGACATGAGTGCCGATCAGCAGAGGTTAACGGAGAGATCCCGATGTCTCGCAGACGCTGCGGGCGCGCACCAGAGGCCGTCGGCAAGCGGGGCCGCGGCGACCGACGCGCGGTCGCGGCGACAGCCCCGGACAGCGCCCCTAAGCCTCGCCCTCGAGCGTGCGGTGTGCCACCTCGTTCTGCCAGTGACAGGCGGCATGCAGCGGCAGGGTCTCCCCCCGCACCACCTTGAACGCCAGCGCGATGGGCACGAAGTCACACACATCGACCTGAGCGATCTCGAGATTCTCCGGGATCGACAGCATCGCGGCGATCGAGTAATCCCCCTCGCGCAAGCGCACGGTAAAGCGCCAGTCCGTCTGTACCACCTGGCCGGCGCGCAGATCGGTGATGGGGCGCGACTCGATCTCGGTGTCGGAGTAGATGATGTCATACCCCGTGCGATCGCGCACATGGTAGGCCATGCCGGCCAGCGCGATCGCCTGATTGGCGCGAAACAGCATGCGCAGCACCACCGTCTGGCCGAACTCGACGCACTCCAGCGGCTGGCCGTCGAGATCCGTCAGCCGCACATCGAGGAACTCCGCCTGACCGTTGCGGATGCGCTGAAAGTCCGCGCGCCGCGCGAACTCGGCCTGCGCCTCGAGATCCGCGGGATCGAACAGATCCTGCGCGGGCAGCTCGGGCGAGGCGGCCTCCGGCGCCGGTCTGGCGGCGCGCTCCGCCTGTACGCGTGCGCTGTAATAGGCCTCGACCACCCCGGCGGTCTCGCCCAGCGCCACCGGCTGCCCCCGGTCGAGATAGAGCGCGCGCTGGCACACCGACTTGACCGCGCCCACATCGTGGCTGACGAACAGCAGGCTGACCCCGTCGTCGATCAACCGCTGGATGTGCGCCATGCACTTGGCCTGGAAATACATGTCGCCGACGGCCAGGGCCTCGTCGACCACCAGCACGTCGGCATCGACGTTCACCGCCACCGCAAAGGCCAGACGAACGTACATCCCGCTCGAATAGGTCTTCACCGGCTGGTCGATGAAGGCGCCGATATCGGCGAAAGCGGCGATGCGCTCGAAACGCGCGTCGACCTCCGCCTGCGTCAGCCCCAGCACGCTGCCGTTGAGATACACGTTCTCGCGCCCGGTGAACTCCGGGTTGAACCCCGCGCCCAGCTCCAGCAGCGCGGCGATCCGCCCCCCGGTCTCCACCCGCCCGGTGGTCGGCGCCAGGGTGCCGCAGAGCATCTGCAGCAGCGTCGACTTGCCCGAGCCGTTGCGCCCGATGACCCCGAGCGTCTCCCCCCGGCGCAGCTCCAGCGACACCTCGCGCAGCGCCCAGAACTCGCGATAATACTGCGGCGGCGGCTGCCCCCGCAGACCGCGCCAGCGCGCCACAACCGACTGCTTGAGCCGGTCCTCCGGGCGCTCGTACACCCGATAGCACTTACCCAGCCCCTCGGCACGGATCATCATCGGCTCAGACGACATCGGCAAACCCTCGGCGCGCCCGCTGGAACCACCAGAAACCGCCCCAGGCCACCATCACGCTGATGACCGAATAGACCAGCAGACCGCCCCAGTGCGGCAACTGACCGAACAGCAACACCCGCCGGCTCTCCTCGATCACCAGCGTGAGCGGGTTGAGATACAGCAGCGTCTGCCCCAGCTCGGGCAGCGCCGAGAGCGGATAGAAGGTCGGCGACAGAAACAGCATCACCGTGGTCAGCAGACCGATGCTCTGCCCGATGTCGCGCAGATAGACCCCGGTCGCGGCCAGGAACCAGCCGCACCCGAGCGTCACCAGCAACAGCGGCGCGACCACCACCGGCAACAGCAGCGCGGTCCAGGGCAGCGACTGCGTCAGCAGCCACTGCCCCGCCAGCAGCACCACCAGACTGATGCCCATGTGGAAGAGCGCCGAGCCCAACGCCACCCAGGGCAGCACCTCCAGCGGAAACACCACCCGCTTCACATAACTGACGTTGTCCAAGATCAGCCGCGGCGCGCGATTGGCCACCTCGGAGAACAGCGCATGCACGATCAGCCCGGCGAACAGCACCAGACCGAAGGCCGCATGCCCGTCCTCCACCGGACCGCCCCAACGCGCCTTGAACACCACCGAGAACACGAAGCTGTAGACCAGCAGCATCAGCACCGGGTTGAGCACCGACCAGGCCAGCCCCAGCCACGAGCCGCGGTAGCGACTGCTGATGTCGCGCCGGACCAACTGGAGGACCAGCCCCCGGTTGCGCCACAAACTCGCCGGCAGGGCCGACGGCGCGGTGGTGGATAGATCGGAATACGGAGAGTCCATCGGCAGCTTTGGGAGGTCGGGTGAGCGGGTGACGGCGGGCCGCGCGGGACACGCCAGGGCAAGTCAAGGGATTCAGTGTAGCGATCCGGGGCGGGCGGGACAATCTTGCGCACCACCAGCGGTCGCCCCGAGGTGATGCTAAAAAGAGACACGTTTCAATATAGTGTCAGTCGCGCACTTTCAGGCTTGTTTTATGGGAAAACTTGAGTAGAATTTAGCAGTGCTCGTATCCAATGTTGCTTTTTGGGGACACCAAGATGAGTTCCTGGTACAGGTCGGCACAGCGGAGTCGGGCGCCCCAAAGCCTGTCGGCGCCACCGCCCGCGCTGAACCGCTCTGGTACAGCAACTCGACGGCCGAGTGCTTGCGCCATGGCGTGAGTTGCTGATAGCGTCAGGCTGCGTTAGCCTAGCCGAGTTTCGGGCTCACCCACCACCCTAACATCCCACCGTAAAGGACTAAAACTCATGGCTCTCCAGACCTTCGTTCAAGAATACTATCTGCAGCAGAACCCCGACGTCCTTCAGGCCGTCCTCCAGGGTGTCTTCACCAGTGCCGAGCAGCACTACACCCTTTACGGCGAGGCCGAGGGTCGCCAGCCCAACCCCTACTTCGAGCCGACCGGCTACTACACCCAGAACCCGGACGTGCTCGCCGCCGTGCAGGCCGGCGTCTTCTCCAGCGCGCTGGAGCACTTCGAGATGTACGGTGCCACCGAGGGCCGTCAGCCCGGCGCCGACACCTTCAACGAGGCCACCTACCTCGCGGACAACCCTGATGTCCAGGCCGCCGTCGACGCCGGCACCTTCACCAGTGGTTACCAGCACTTCGTGCTCTATGGTGCGGCTGAGGGGCGTGCCTCGGGTGGGTCTGAGACGCCGACGAGTGGGGAGACGTTCACGCTGACTACGGCAATCGATAACATTCAAGGCACCAATGGCGACGACACCGTCATCGGTGGCGCAGGTTCGGCTGCCGGCGCTAACACTCTCGGTGCTGCAGACGTCATCAACGGTGGAGGCGGCACCGACCGTCTGAACTTCTTCTCCGATGGTACAGCAGCCGTCAGCGTCACGCCGAACATGACGAGCGTCGAGCAGGTCTTTATTCAAGGCGCGACAACTGCTGGTGGTACGACTGTCAATATGGTAAACGCGACCGGCGTTACGGAAATCTGGAACGACCGCTCGACTGATACTACTGGCGTGACTGTCACCAACGTGCAGGAAGCTGCCGCGGTTGGCGTCAAAGGCGAGATCACTGGGGCTAGCACCTACAACGTGGGCTTCAAAGACAGCCTTGCAGCCGGAAACGCCGATGCTCTGTCGATTGCTCTGGATGGTGCAACGATCACCAACTTGGACGTTGGCGGCATGACTGCGGCGAATGAGTTCGAGACGCTCAACTTCTCTGCAACTGGCGCCTCGGTGATCACGAACCTGCGTGATACTGGTGGTGCCGCTCTCAACGCAACCACGACCGTTAACGCAAGCGGTGAAGGCTCCCTTACTGTCACTGCAGCTCTGGCGGCGACCGTGGCTACAGTTGATGCGTCTAGCAACACGGGTGGTGTCAGCTTCGATCTGTCCGCCACAGGTAATGTCACAGCCACAGGCGGTACTGGCGACGACACCTTCTATCTCGGCAATTCCTTGACCACCAACGACACTCTGGAAGGTGGTGAAGGTACTGACATCATTGGCGTCAACGCTGGCGCCACGCTGGTTAACAACCTGTCTGTGTCCGGCTTCGAGACTTTGGATATCCGTGGAGCTGGTGGTACAGCGGCAGCTTTTGATGTCTCCAAGCTGGACGGCATTACTACACTCAAGGTGGGTGCTGCAACTGTAGCAGGCAATGCTGTTACCGTTAATAACTTGGCGAAGGGTGCCGGCGTTGAAATTAACGCGGCTCTCGGTAACACCCTGAACATCAACGTCAAAGATGCTGGCGCAGGCAGCCCTAACGACACTATTGATGTTCTGGTTAAAGGCGCTACCGCCATCACCACTGGCAGCACTCTGGATATCAATGATATCGAGACTGTAACGCTGACAGCTGACAAGGCCACTGCGACTGGCGCTGTGACACATACCATCAGCGACCTGACCGCCGATGAAGCACTGACCATCAACGTTGCCAACGGCAACGCTGGCCTGACCATTACGGACCTGAACGCTCAATCGTTGGTCTTGTTTGATGCTTCTGAAGCAACCCAGAGCGTTTCTGCAACCACCGCTGGCGGCACTGCTTTCACTGCAACTAACGGTGTAGCCTTTAAGCTGGGTTCGGGAAATGACACGCTGGACTTGACTGGCTCTACCACTGCAGGCGGTGACTTCATCATCACCGGTGCCGCAGGTGGTGATGCTATTACATTGACTGCTGGTGGTGCCGAAACAGAGCACTTGGTCTATTCTGGCGCGGGTGAATCCAATACTGGCGTGATCAGCGGTGCCAACCAGTTTGACACCATCGCCAACTTCGTCACTACTGAAGACAAGATTGATCTTTCGGCCTTTGGCTTCAGCGGCGTGCTTACTTCGTCGCTCAAGACTGGTGCCCCAGCTGACATTAACGCGGCTACCGGCGAAATAGCAGCAGGCAAGGCCGAGAACTTCTTCGGTGCGGGTGGTGACCAGCGAGCGGTCGTAATTGTTGACGACACCGCCGACACCTGGGTCTATGTCGACGCCGACCAGAACGGCAGCTTCAATGACGGCGACTTGGCCATTGAGTTGACCGGCCTAACTGGTGGCACTATTCCCGTCTTGGCCGACTTCACCTTCGCTTAACCCCTCTCCTAAGCGGCTTAGGTTGGGTTGCCAACGGCAACCCAACGTCTGCACTAACGCTTGATGCTTGATTAAAAACCGCCCTCGGAAAACCGGGGGCGTTTTTTTTGCAAACGCAAAAGGGGAAGAAAAGGACACCCACTTACCTTTGACTTCCCTCCCCGCCTCTCCGGAAGAAAAGGACACCCACTTACCTTTGACTTCCCTCCCCACCTCTCCTACCTTCCTTTCATCACCCCTCGCGGAGAGACCTCATGACTCGTCCCCGCGCCTCGCTCGTCTCACTCTCTGATACGCCTTGGTACCACCTCGTCACGGGTGGAAGAAAAGGACACCCACTTACCTTTGACTTCCCTCCCCACCTCACCTACCTTCCCTTCATCACCCCTCGCGGAGAGACCTCATGACTCGTCCCCGCGCCTCGCTCGTCTCACTCTCTGATACGCCTTGGTACCACCTCGTCACGCGCTGCGTACGGCGGGCCTATCTCTGTGGCTTCGATCGGTTGACCGGACGGAGCTTCGAGCATCGGCGCGGCTGGGTGGAGTTGCGGTTGCGTCAGCTCGCCGGGGTGTTCGCGATCGATGTCGCGGCCTATGCGGTGATGAGTAATCACGTGCATCTGGTGGTGCGGCTCGATGCGGAAGAAAAGGACACCCACTTACCTTTGACTTCCCTCCCCGCCTCTCCTACCTTCCCTTCATCACCCCTCGCGGAGAGACCTCATGACTCGTCCCCGCGCCTCGCTCGTCTCACTCTCTGATACGCCTTGGTAGAAGAGAGAAGAAAAGGACACCCACTTACCTTTGACTTCCCTCCCCACCTCTCCTACCTTCCCTTCATCACCCCTCGTGAAGAAAAGGACACCCACTTACCTTTGACTTCCTTCCCCACCTCTCCTACCTTCCCTTCATCACCCCTCGCGGAGAGACCTCATGACTCGTCCCCGCGCCTCGCTCGTCTCACTCTCTGATACGCCTTGGTACCACCTCGTCACGCGCTGCGTGCGGCGGGCCTATCTCTGCGGCTTCGATCGGTTGACCGGACGGAGCTTCGAGCATCGGCGCGACTGGGTGGAGTTGCGGTTGCGTCAGCTCGCCGGGGTGTTCGCGATCGATGTCGCGGCCTATGCGGTGATGAGTAATCACGTGCATCTGGTGGTGCGGCTCGATGCGGAGCGTGCTTCTCAGTGGTCGGATGAGGAGGTGTTACGGCGCTGGCGATGTCTGTTCCGGGGGCCGGTGGTGGTGGAGCGGTTCCTGTCGCCTGCGACGCGGGCGGGGATGACCGAGGCGGAGCTGGATGGTGTCGCGGAGCTGGTCGCGACCTATCGGGCGCGGCTGGTGGATCTCTCGTGGTTCATGCGGGTGTTGAACGAATCGATCGCGCGGGCGGCGAATCGGGAGGACGGGGTGCGCGGGCGGTTCTGGGAGGGACGCTTTCGTTCGCAGGCGATCCTCGACGAGACGGCGCTGCTGGCGGTGATGGCCTATGTCGATCTCAACCCGATCCGCGCCGGGATCGCGGAGACGCCGGAGGCGAGCGCGCACACCGGGATTGCGGCGCGGATCGCCGACTTGCAAGGGGATGGGGATGAAGCAGAAGCGGCACCACAGCCCCGGCAAGGCTCATCGCATCCACCGCCCACCCCAGCGACAGCATCGACGCCGCCAGAGACCGAAGACACGGAGCCCACGGCAGACGCACGTCGCGCTGAACTCTGGGAAGCCGCCCTCAACCGTCTGCCACCTGCCCCACTGATGCCATTCGGCAACCCCGCCGAATGCCCAGCCACCATCCCCTTCACCTTCGACAATTACCTGATCCTGGTCGACTCGCTCGGGCGCGCCCTGCATCCACGCAAGCGTGGCGCGATCCCGGCGGGGTTGCCCGACATCCTCGCCCGACTCGGCATCGCGCCGGAGCGCTTCGTCGAGCACGCGGGTTTCCTGCTCAAGGGTTTCGGCGCGGCGATCGGTGCGCCTGAACGAATGACGGCGCTCGCCGCACAGCGGGAGTGTCGCTATCTGCGAGGCGTGCGACGCGCCAAGCAGTTCTTCACGGCTGCCGCCGCCACGGCCTGACATATCGATCGCCCATCAGCCGGGGTCGTTTCGTGGGCCCAGCCTGACCCCACCCTGGGTCCAACGCGCCCCAACCCCTGGGGTCAGGCTGGCCCCTGAACGGACGAATCCGAAGGCACGAATGATCGCTCCCCCGTGGCCCCCTCGGGGCGGGAGGATGAACGGGCGAGGAGACGGCGAATGCGGGAGACGCCAAGGGTTGGCGCGGAGATGGGGAGGCTCGACAAGCCGGACTGGGCGAGGGTAGGATGGCCACCGTCGCGGGGGTGTTGACGCACCTGACCGCGTAAAGCCCCGACTGCAACAGAGTCGAGCGCACCAGTGGCCGGCGGTATTCTAGCAAAGTCCCCCAGGGGCTGGCATGTGCCGTACTGCCCGTTCGCGATCCCTCTCAATCCAGTCGGTGGTCTCCGTTTCCGTATGCTGGAGATTGCCGAATGTCCATTCAGTTCGCCACCTCGCCGGTGGAGATCCTGGCCTGGCAGCGCCGCGTGCTGTCCGAGCCGAGGCTGAGCCATACCGCCAGCCGCATCGCCACCAGTCTGTCGCTGCACATCAATTCGCACTCCGGCGTCGCCTGGCCGTCGCTGCGTACGCTCGCGCGGGTGTCGAACACCTCCTACAGCTCGGTCAAGCGCGCCATCCGCCGCATGGTCGAGCTACAGCTGCTGCAGGTCGAGCGCGGCGATGCCAGACGGGCGAATCGTTATCGGGCGATCCTGCGGCGCGACCCACCCCGGCCCGCGCCGCAACGCGCGCCCGACCCTGCGCCCAGACAGCAGGCCGAGCCGCGTCCCGTCGATGACGCCGCCATCGCGCGGGTCGTCGCCCACCTCAACCGCGCGGCCAACGCCTGCTTCCCCGACGCGCCGGGCACCGCGACCTACCGCATCCTGCGCCGCGCGCTGCGACGACACGCCCCGGAGACGCTGTGCGCTGTGGTCGACCTGAAGACCGCCCAGTGGGGCCGCACCGAGCAGGCGCGTTATCTGCGCCCATCGACGCTGTTCACCCCGTCCCGGCTCGAGGGCTATCTCTCCGAGCTGCACCAGCGCGGACGACCGGCCTCGCCCCCTCCCCCACCGTCACCCGAGCCCCCGCGCGACCCCGACCCCACCACGCGCCCGCCGACCGCGCCGGGCAAGGTACGGCGCCATCTCGATGCGATGCGCCATATCCTCGGGCGCGCGGTTGACAGTCCGCCGGGCCACGCATAGCTCCTGAAAAGGACACCCAGTTACCTGCGGATGCTGAAACGAGGGCCAGAAAGGGAAGCTGAAAGGGACACCCGAAGCTGAAAGGGACACCCAGTTAGCAGTTAGCGGAAGGCTCAAGAGCGTAAAGAGCGTAAAAAGGACACCCAGTTAGTTAGCTCGCCCAGTTAGTTGGCTCAAAAAGGACACCCACTTACTTACCTTAAAAGGACACCCACTTACCTTGAGGCAACGCATGCTCGCGGCGTCGAGCCCGAGCGGTCGAACAGCGCGTCCATGCGCGGATGCCGAAGGAGTACGGCGACGACATCGCCCCCTTCCCCGGCGAGATCGCGCCGTGCACTCGCCCTTGCGTGTCCAGTGCGCGCCAAAACAGCGAACAGCGCCTCAAGACGACAAGAAATCGTCCACAGTCATTCCCCATCGATCGACATCCGTCATCGGACGTGTTCGACTGGCTCCGGCACTTGCGCCTTTGTGACCGCCCCGATCGACAGGGGTTGGTCGACAACGGCGCATCGGCCCTCGAGCCCGGACGGCTCGATCTCCTCCCCGGCCATCACGGCAGGGAGGATTGTCCCGAACCCCGGTGCGCCCGATGACGCGCACGATGGAGAGATCGCAGATGGTTAGGTTTTTCGACGAAGACTTTTACTTGCGCAACAACCCGGATGTCGCGGCGAGCGTACAGGCCGGCACCTTCACCGCTGAGGAACATTTCGAGCAATACGGACGTTTCGAGGGACGCAACCCCAACGCCTTCGTCGATCTCGATTTCTATTTGCAGCAGAACCCGGATGTTGCCGAGGCGGTCGCCAATGGCAGCACCACCGCTTACGACCATTTCGTCACCTACGGCGCGCAGGAGCAGCGCCAACCCTCGCCGCTGTTCGATCCAGCCTTCTATCTGGAGCAGAACCCGGATGTCGACAGCGCCGTGACGGCGGGCACGCTGACACCCTTCGCGCACTTCTTCGACCACGGCCAGGGCAACGGCGAGCTTCGCGCCCCCGCCCCCGGCATCGATCTGCAGGCCTATGCCCGGGCCAACCCCGATGTGCTGGCGCAGGCCGAGGCCGGACAGATCGGCATCGCCGAGCACCTGTTCACCTACGGCTTCGCGGAAGGGCGTGATCTCGGCAACGGTCTGAATCTCGCGGACTTCGCCAACGACCCCGAATTCCAGGCCGCGGTGGCCTCCGGCAACGCCGCGGCCGCGCTCGCGCGGGTCAACGAGGTCGCGCCCTTCCTGCCCGCGTTCACCCCGCCCGAGGGCTGGACACCTGCCGCCGACACCCCGATCCCGGTCGACTTCATCCCCACCGAGGGCGTCAGGCTACAGGTCCCCCAGGGCGTCGAGGTCCCGGACGATATCGAGCTGCCCGACACCTTCGAACAACCCGGCTCGCCGGAGACCCCGGAGGAGCCCGGCAGCGGTGGCGGCACGCCTCCGCCCCCGACGTTCAGCGTCACCGAGAGCGGCACCTCGCCCAACATCACCCTGACCTTCGCGGGATCGGCGACCGGTGACATCACCGTCACCGAGAACGCGGGCGCACTGACCTTCACCCGCGATGGTCACGAGGCCAGCACCAAGCCCGACCTCACCGACCTCGACGACGCCGGCATCCCGGGGCCGCTGACGATGAGCGCGGCCACCTTCGCCGTGACCGGCCTGGCGGCCAAACTCGCCGATGGCGCCACCAAGGTCGACGCCAGCAGCGCCACCGCGGCGCAGCTCACGGCGCTGTCGGACAATGCCGCCAAGCTGGCGGCCGACGGGCTCAGCAACCTGACCCTGACCGACACCCAGAGCGCCACCGAGATCGGCAACCTGCTCGGCAAGGCCACGGGCGCGCAGGTCACCGCCACCAGCATGGGCGACACCGACCTCAAGGCGGTGGCCGACAACGTCGCCAAGGTCGCCACCGACGGCATCACCGGCACCCTGGCGCTCTCCACCACCGGGCTCGACGAGACCGACATCGGCAATCTGCTCGGCACCCAGACGGCGGCCGGCGCCACGGTCAACGTCGATGCCACCAGCATGACCGACGCCGAACTCGATGCGGTCAACACCGGCATCGCCAAGGTCGACGGGCTCAGCAACCTGACCCTGACCGACACCCAGAGCGCCACCGCGATCGGCAACCTGCTCGGCAAGGCCACGAACGCGCAGGTCACCGCCACCAACATGGACGGCACCGACCTCAAGGCAGTGGCCGACAACATCGCCAAGGTCGCCACCGACGGCATCACCGGCACCCTGGCGCTCTCCACCACCGGACTCAACGAGACCGACATCGACAACCTGCTCGGCACCCAGACGGCCGATGCCGCCACGGTCAACGTCGATGCCGCCAGCATGACCGCCCCCGAACTCGGCGCCGTCAACACCGGCATCGCCAAGGTCGACGCCATCACCAACCTCACCCTGACCGACACCCAGAGCGCCGCCGCGATCGGCAACCTGCTCGGCAAGGCCACGGACGCGCAGGTCACCGCCACCAACATGGACGGCACCGACCTCGCGGCGGTATCCACCAGCATCGGTAATGTCGCCAACAACGGCATCACCGGCACCCTGGCGCTCTCCACCACCGGGCTCGACGCAACCGCTATCGGCAACCTGCTCGGCGCCCAGACGGCGGTCGACGCCACGGTCAACGTCAACACCGCCAGCGACAGCGGGATGGACGCGGCGGAGCTGACCGCGGTCGCTCAGGGTCTCGCCAAGATCGACGCCCTCACCATCGACACCACACACCAGATGCAGGGGCAGGGGCAGGCGGCCGACATCAGCGGCCGGAGCTTCTCGCTGACCGGCACCGACACCACCATCGACTATCTGCAACTGGCCACGACCCCGGGCGACGACACCATCACGCTGACCAACGTCACCACGACGGACGCGAGCGTGATCGTACACGCCTCGACCGGCACCGACACCATCGCCTTCGGCACCGGCACCTTCTCCGTACTGTTCGACAGCACCGACGATGGCACCGGCGGCAACTCCATCACCGGGTTCGATGTCGGTGACGGCGGCGATGTGCTGGCCTTCAAAGACAACGACAATCTCGACCTCAGCGGCACGGCCAGCGAGACCTTCGCCAAGGGCAACATCGGCAGCGCCGATCAGGTCACGGGCAATGTCATCGTCGCCACCAACGCGATCACCGGGGCCAGCGACATCGAGACCATGCTGGCCAACCAGAGCGGGGTCACCGGCGGCGCCGTGGTGGTCGCCTACAACACCAGCACCAGCAAGACGGAGCTGTACTACGACAGCGATGGCGGCACCGACGCCGGCGGCGCCGAGGTCACCTTGCTGGGCGTGGTCGACATCACCCAGGCCGACGTCGCCAACCTGACCACCTACAACTTCCACGTCATCTGACGACAGCCCGCGCCTGCGACGGCGCCCCGAGTTGCGGGGCGTCGCGCACGATCCGGCCACCGAAGACGGCGACCGAGCTACACTCCCGAGATGAACCAGGCGCGAGCGCGCGTGGTCATATCGTCCATTCATCCCCGTAGCGAAGCCCCGCCATGGTCAGCACCGTCACCCGCGCGAACGATTCCACTCATCGAGCCGTCCCCGGCCTCGGCTACGACGGCGTGGTCAAGGTCAGCGCCGGCGGCTATTACGGCACCGGCGTACTGTTATCCGACGGGCAGGCGGTGCTCACCGCCGCGCACCTGTTCGATCCCGGCGTGACCTCGGCCAGCGTCACCTTCGAGACCACCGCCGGCAGCGAGACGCTGACGGCAAGCCGGGTGACGCTCCACCCCGACTACGACCCGGTCAACGGCAACCACGATCTGGCGCTGGTCTGGCTCGACCAGTCGGCCCCGGTCACGGCCGAGCGCTACGGGCTCTATCGCAGCCCCGACGAGATCGGGCAGGTGTTGACCCTGGTCGGCTACGGCACCCCCGGCACCGGCGCGAACGGAACCATCGATTCCTATTCCGGCGAGTCGTTGCGACTGATGGCGTTCAACACCTTCGATGCCGGGATCGAGACCCTGGACGCGCGCTTCGGTCGCATCCTCACCTGGGAGCCGGCCAGCGGCACCCAGCTGATCGCCGACTTCGACGACGGCAGCAGCCGACACGACGCGCTCGGTCAGCTGCTCGATCTCGACCATCTCGGCATCGGCGTGAACGAGGGGCTGATCTCGCCCGGCGACAGCGGCGGGCCGGCCTTCGTCGACGGGCGCGTCGCCGGGATCGCCAGCTATACCGCCAGCATCAACACCTGGCTCACCCAGCCCGATGTCGACAACCAGGTCAACAGCAGCTTCGGCGAGATCGCCTCCTGGCAGCGGGTGAGCCACTATCAGCAATGGATCGACCTGAGCCTGCGCGCCAATTACACCGACGCGCCGAGCAACGCGACCGAGGTCTCGCCGCTGGTCCAGGAGGGCGACAGCGGCACCAGTCACGCCTATTTCCTGCTGGAGTTCAACGGCACCCGCAGCGGCCCCGAGGCCTGGCTGAGCGTCGACTACGCCACCCGCGACGGCACCGCCGTCGCCGGCCAGGACTATCTGCCGGTGAGCGAGACCCTGGTGCTCTATCCCGGCGAGGATCAGGCGGTGATCGCCGTCGAGGTGATCGGCGACACCACCCCGGAAGAGGCCGAGACCTTCTTTCTCGATGTCTTCAACCCGGTCGGCGCCGACTTCGGCGCCGGCGTCACCCAGCTGAGCGCCACGCGCATCATCGTCGACGACGACTGGTGGGGCTGAGGCCGCGCCGCCGCGCCGACCTGCAGCGATCGCACCATCCGCGTTATCATGATCGCCTGACTCGAACGCCCGTGCGCCAGGACCGACGCGCCGGTCGGCGACGCCCGGGATCGGCGCGCCCGATCCCCGCTCCAGCCGCGCCCTCGGCCACGCGCCACCCAGCCCCCATCTTCATCCGAGGTCGAATCCATGCCCAAGATCGCTGCCTTGTCACGCGAGCGCCACGCCGCTCGGCGCTGGAAACGCTATGACTCCTATGCCTTCGCCCGGGGCGCGGCGCTGGTCGATGTGGTGGCCGCCGAGCTGCCCAAGGCGACCATGGGCCTGCCGCTGGCCTTCGTCCGTCAGGGCGAAGGCTTCGCGCTGAGCGCGGTGCTGGGGCTCGCCCCCGGTCGCAACCTGTGCGTGACCCAGGAGGGCCGCTGGGTCGGCGGCGGCTACATCCCGGCGGCGCTGCGCGGCTACCCCTTCCGCCTGGTGCGCACCGAGGGCGACCAGCTGGTGCTGTGCATCGACGAGGACAGCGGCCTGCTCACCGACGACCCCGAGGACGAGGCGCTGTTCGACGACGAGGGCAAGCCCTCGGCGGCGATCACCAAGGTGCTCGAGTTCCTCCAGCAGGTCGAGACCAACCGCCAGACCACCGCACGCGCCTGCGCCGCGCTGGCCGAGGCCGGGGTGATCGCGCCCTGGCCGATCAAGGTCCAGGGCGACGAGGGTGAGCGCGAGATCGAGGGGCTGTTGCGTATCGACGAGGCCGCGCTCAATCAGCTCGACGCCGAGACCCTCGCCGGACTGCGCGCCAGCGGCGCGCTGTCGATGGCCTACTGCCAGCTGCTCTCGATGCAGCACCTGCAACGACTCGGCCTGCTCGCCAAGGCCCACGCCCAACACGACGAGGCCGCGGCCAGGCAGGCGCGGGCGATGCTCGACCAGCCCGAGGAGGAGAGCTTCGAGTTCGACTGGGACGCGCTGACACGCTGATCCCGACACCGCCAACCGCTTGACCCGACAAGACGATCGCGCGCCGCCCGGCAGGTCCCCGCCGCGGTGGCGCGGACACGGGCGAGGCACGCCCTGTGCTAAAATTGCCCGTTGATCAATCGAGGAATCCCCATGGCCGAACTGCAGCCCGCGAAGACCCTCAAGGAAGCAATGGCGATCTGCCGCAGCTCCTTCTACGGTGCCGGTTTCTTCAGCCTGTTCATCAACTTGCTGATGCTGGTCCCGCCGCTGTACATGCTGCAGATCTACGACCGGGTGCTGGCCTCGTCGAGCGTCTCGACGCTGATGGCGCTGACCGTGCTGGTCGCCTTCCTGATGCTCACCATGGGGCTGCTCGAATGGGTGCGCTCGATGGTGCTGATCCGCGTCGGCGCCCGGCTCGACGGGGTGCTCAGCCAGCGGGTGTTCGACGCCACCATGGATGTCGCCGCGCGCCAGCCCGGCCAGGGCAGCGCCCAGCCGATCAGCGATCTCGGCGGCTTTCGCCAGTTCATGACCGGCAACGGGCTGTTCGGCTTCTTCGATGCGCCCTGGATCCCGGTCTACATGGTGGTCATCTTCATGTTCCACCCGCTGCTCGGGGTGATCGCGCTCGGCGGCGCGCTGATCCTCATCGCGCTGGCCTTCCTCAACGAGTTCCGCACCCGCAAGCCGCTGATGGCCGCCTCCAACCAGGCAATCCGCGAGCAGCACGTGCTCAACGCCAAGCTGCGCAACGTCGAGGTGATCGAGGCGCTGGGGATGCGTCCGCAGATCCAGCAGCGCTGGCACGACCACCACGCCCAGACCATCGGCTGGCAGGCGCGCGCGAGCGAGGAGGCGGCGCTGCTGATGGCCACCAGCAAGTCCTTCCGCATGTTCCTGCAGTCGCTGATCCTCGGCGCCGGCGCCTGGCTGGCGATCCAGCAGTCGATCACCCCCGGTGTGATGATCGCCGCCTCGATCATGATGGGCCGCGCGCTGGCCCCGGTCGATCAGATGATCGGCTCCTGGAAGGGCTTCGTGAACGCCCGCGCCAGCTATGGCCGGCTGCAGAAGCTGCTCACCGAGATCCCGCCGGGCAGCCGTCACATCAGCCTGCCGGCGCCGACCGGCGCGCTCCAGCTCGAGGGCGTGGTGGCCGCGCCCCCCGGCGCGCGCAAGCCGGTGCTGCGCGGCATCTCGCTGGAGATCGCCGCCGGCGACGTGGTCGGCATGATCGGCCCCTCGGCGGCGGGCAAGTCGACCCTGGCGCGGGTGATGCTCGGCATCTGGCCCCTGGCCTCGGGCGCGGTGCGGCTCGACGGCGCCGATCTGGCGCTCTACAACCGTGACGAGCTCGGTCCGCACATCGGCTATCTGCCGCAGGACGTCGAGCTGTTCGACGGCACCGTGGCCGAGAACATCGCCCGCTTCGGCGAGATCGAGGACACCGAGGTGGTGGCCGCGGCGCAACGCGCCGGGGTGCACGAGCTGATCGCGCAACTGCCCAACGGCTACGACACCCGGCTCGGCGGCGGCGGCGTGATGCTCTCCGGCGGTCAGCGCCAGCGCATCGGGCTCGCCCGCGCGCTCTACAAGAACCCCAAGCTGGTGATCCTCGACGAGCCCAACTCCAACCTCGACGACCGCGGCGAGGCGGCGCTGCTCGAGGCGATCGACAACCTGCGCGCCACCCACGCCACCGTGGTACTGATCTCGCATCGCCCGAGCGTGCTCAAGGCGGTCGACAAGGTACTGGTGATCAAGGACGGCCGCATCGAGGCCTATGGTCCGCGCCAGGAGGTGCTCTCGCGCGTGCTCAAGCCACGCTCGGTCCAGCCCGCGTCGCTGGACGCGGCCTCCAGCGCCAGCGCCTGA